>JAYNNS010000051.1:11315-12518 GCA_038112835.1 Curvibacter sp.
GTCCCTGACGGGGTTCCCGAAGGAACACGGCACCTCGCAGTGCCTGGCGCCCGGCAAGATCCGGCGCCGAACCGGAGTTTTCCCGTGATGACCGAATCCGAATTCAAGGAGCGGGCCCGCCAGGGTTACAACCGCATCCCCCTGCTGGCCCAGGCTTTTGCCGACCTGGAGACCCCGCTGTCCCTCTACCTCAAGCTGGCCCATGCCCAGGACGGCGGCCGCCACAGCTTCCTGCTCGAATCCGTGGTGGGGGGCGAGCGTTTCGGGCGCTACAGCTTCATCGGCCTGCCGGCGCGCACCCTGGTGCGCGCGCGCGGCTTCGGCGACGAGGCCATGACCGAGGTGGTGACCGACGGCCAGGTGGTGGAAACCGCCCGTGGCAACCCGCTGGACTTCGTGGCCGCCTACCACCAGCGCTTCAAGGTGGCCCTGCAGCCGGGCCTGCCGCGCTTCTGCGGCGGGCTGGCCGGCTACTTCGGCTACGACACGGTGCGCCACATCGAGAAGAAGCTGGTGCACAGCTGCCCGCCCGACACCCTGGGCTGCCCCGACATCCTGCTGCTGCAGTGCGAGGAGCTGGCCGTCATCGACAACCTCTCGGGCAAGCTCTACCTCATCGTTTACGCCGATCCGGGCCAGCCGCAGGCCTATGAGCGCGCGCAGGCCCGGCTGGCCGAATTGCGCGCACGCCTCAACACCTCGGTGCAGGCGCCGCAGATCAAGCCCAGCGCCAGCCATGAGGTGCAGCGCGAGTTCGCCAAGGACGACTACATCGCCGCCGTGGAGCGCGCCAAGGAGCTGATCGCCGCGGGCGACTTCATGCAGGTCCAGGTGGGCCAGCGCCTGCACAAGCGCTACACCGAGTCGCCGCTCTCGCTGTACCGCGCCTTGCGCTCGCTCAACCCCTCGCCCTATATGTACTACTACCACTTCGGCGACTTCCACGTGGTGGGCGCCTCGCCGGAGATCCTGGTGCGTGTCGAAAATGTCGACGAAGGGCTGAGCGCCGCCGGGCCGTCCCAAGGCGCGAACGCCCCTTCGGGGGGCAGCGAACCACGCGTAGCGGGGAGCGTGGGGGCCAACAGGAAGGTCACCATCCGCCCGCTGGCCGGCACGCGTCCGCGCGGCGCCACGCCCGAGGCCGACAAGGCCGCCGAGGTGGAACTGGTCAACGACCCCAAGGAGCGCGCCGAGCACGTGATG
>JAYNNS010000052.1:0-6893 GCA_038112835.1 Curvibacter sp.
CTGCTGCCCATCGCGGCCGTCGAGCGCGACACCGGCCTGTCCAAGGACACGCTGCGGGTCTGGGAGCGGCGCTACGGCTTCCCGCAGCCCGGGCGCGATGCGACCGGGGAGCGCCTCTACCCGGCCGAGCAGGTGGAGCGCCTGCGCGTGATCGCCCGCCTGCTCAATGCCGGCGAGCGCCCGGGCCAGATCGTGGCCCTGCCCCTGGCCGAGCTGCGCCAGCGCCTGCAGGCCAACATGCCGCTGGGCCGCGGCCTGGCGCTGGAACACGAGGCCCTGCTGACCATGCTGCGGCGCTGCGAGATCATGGACCTGCGCCGCACGCTGAACCAGGCCATCATGCGCATGGGCCTGGCGCGCTTCATCACCGAACAGCTGGCGCCGCTGACCGTGCACGTGGGCCAGGCCTGGATGCGCGGCGAAATCCAGGTCTTCGAGGAACACATGTACACCGAGAGCGTGGTGGCCGTGCTGCGCGGCGCGCTCGGCGGCTCCTCCACGCTGCCCGGCCCCGGTATGCCACGCGTGCTGCTGGGCACGCTCCCGCATGAACACCACCTGCTGGGCCTGCTCATGGCCGAGGCCATGCTCTCGCTCGAAGGCTGCGAATGCGTGTCCCTGGGCGCCAACACACCGGTACCCGAGATCGTGCGCGCCGCCCAGGCCAACCGCGCGCAGATCGTGGGCCTGAGCTTCAGCCCCGTGAGCAACACCCCGCAGCTGCAGCAGGGCCTGCTCGACCTGCGCGCCCAACTCCCCCCCCACGTCCAGATCTGGGCCGGCGGCAGCCATCCGGCCCTGCGCAAGCGCCTCCCGACGGGCGTGATCGCCGTGGAGCGGCTGGAAGACATCCCGGCGCTGCTCGCGGCTTGGCAGGCCCAGACACAGGTGCAGGCGGCTTGAGCTGGGAGCGTGGTCGCGTGGCCCTTGCTTGGGGTCTTCCGGCTTCCCTTGTGGCTGTGCCGAGGAGCGCACACGGGACCGGATCGAGGGCTGCGCATGTCTGAGCCCGCAGGACGAGTTTGCGCAGACCCCGGACCCGTCGAGCACCCCCGCTTGCCACCGCTCAGTCCGTCAGGACTCGACAGCCTGCAGGCCGTCTCACACCCCTTCGCGCTTCTTGAGCTCCGCCAGCATCAGGCTGGACTCCCCCAGGCGCGCCGCCAGGATGCGCGCGATGTTGCGGTAGATGATGGAGGCGCTTTCCGCGTTCGAGTCGATCAGCTCGCGGTAAAAGCGCATGGCCACCACGGCCGCAGTGGCGCGCACCGTGGCCGAGCGCACATCGTTGCCCACCAGGGCCATCTCGCCGAAGCACTCGCCCGGCCCCAGGCGGGCCAGTTCCACGGGACGGCCGCCGCGCTGTTTTTCCACCACCACCTCACCGGCGATCAGCACGTAGAAGGAGTTGCCCATGTCGCCTTCACGGAACACGGCCTCGCCGGGCTGGATGGTGAAGTGCTCGCCCGTGGCCAGGGTGGCCAGCAGGCAGGCCTGGCTCATGCCCGCGAAGATGGGCACCTTCTGGGCGATCTTCTGGATGATGGCCGGGTCGAGCTTGAGCGCCGGGGCCGTGCGCGCGGGCAGGACCTCGGCGCGCACCCGTTCGGCGATGTTCTGGACGATGGCTGGATCGATGCCCATGTGAAGCTGGCTCCCGGGAGACCCGCACGGCGCAGCTCCCTGACGCATATTACACAGGCCCGGCCCGGTCGGCACCCCCGGGTGTCGCGTTTTGCACAAGAGGGCACAGCCCTGCATCCGGCACGCTCGCGGCGTGGATCGGAATACGGACCGCTCTATATACTAGACAGCATCTGCCCTGCCTTCCGCTGCGTCCTGCCAGATGCAGCGGGACGGTGATAATCAGCACACACATCACACCCTCCACTGCATGGCTGTTCTCACCATCGTCTTCGCCGACCTGACCGGCAGCACCGGCCTGTTCGAGGCGCTGGGCAATACCCGGGCAGCCGAGGTGGTGACCCGCAGCACGCACTGGATCGGCAAGCTGTTCCAGGCCCGCGGCGGGCGCGTCATCAAGTACCTGGGCGACGGGGTGCTGGCCTCCTTCTCCGACAACCAGGCCGCCGTGCTGGCCATGGTGGAGATGCAGCGCCTGCAAAAGGAACGCTCCAGCGGCTACCCGGGCTCGACCGGCATGCAGATCAAGGTGGGCCTGGCACGCGGCGAGGTGGTGGAGCAGGACGGCGACTGCTTCGGCGACGCGGTCAACATGGCCTCGCGCCTCAGCGATCTCTCGGGCGCCGAGCAGATCTTCGCCTCCGAGTCCGTGATCGATGCGCTCTGGAACGACGGCGAGATCAGCTACCGCAACCTCGGTCCCATGGACGTGCGCGGCAAGAGCGAGCCTGTCACCATCTACCGCATCGACTGGCAGCGCGAGAGCACCTCCGAGATCATGACCATGCAGGCCGGCCTGGACACGCTGGGCGCGCCCACCAGCCGCCTGCCCAGCACCATCGAGCTGACCTGGCGCGAGCACAAGGTGCTGTTCGAGGCCATGGACATGCCGGTCTTCCTGGGCCGCGGCAACGACGCGCAGTTCGCCGTGCTGGATCCGCGCGTCTCGCGCCTGCACGCGCGCCTGGACCGCCGCGGCGATCTCTTCGTGCTCTCCGACATCAGCAGCTACGGCACCTGGGTGCGCTTTGCCGGCTCCACCGCGGTGATCTCGCTGCGCCGCCAGGAGTGCGTGCTGCTCGACAAGGGCGAGATGGCCATGGGGGCGTCCTTCGACGACCCCACGGCGCCCATCGTCAGCTTCTGGTTCACGAACAAGAACGCCTGAGCCCGGGCGCTGTCGCCAGCCCTTCCCCATGTCCCGCCGGGCCCTCCCCAAGCTGATCGAAGACCTGCGCGCCTACCAGGCCGAGCTGGAGGCGCAGAACAGCGCGCTCGAGTACAGCCGCATCGCGGCCGAAGGTGCCTCCGAACGCTTCGAGTCCCTGTTCTCCAACGTCCCGCTGGCCCTGATGGTGGTGGACGAGGACGGCCTGGTCGAGCAGAGCAACGCCATGGCGCTGCGGCTCTTCCGCCCCAGGGAGGCGGATCCGCCGCTCAACTTCCTGCTGCCCCTGGTCACCCCCGACCATGTGGAGCGCGTGCAGCAGGCCCTGGACGAAGCCCGGCTCCAGGGTCACAGCGACACCACCGAGGTGGTCTTCTCCAGCGGCCTGGAGGCACGCTTCACCGGCGACCTGCACATCGCGCGCATCCAGTACTCGCACGACCGCGAGCTCGTGCACTTCGTCTGCGCCGTGATCGACCAGGGCCCGCTGCTGACCGAGCGCCGCGCGCTGCAGGAACGCCGCCGCGCGCTGCAGGAAAGTGCGCTGGCCCTGCAGCAGCGCAACGAGGAACTGCGCCTGTCCGAGAATCGGCTCGCGGCCATCATCAACTCCTCGCTCGACGCCATCCTCTGCGTGGACGACGAGCAGCGCATCACCGTCTTCAACCCGGCCGCGGCCGCGCTCTTCCAGTGCCCGCCCGAGCAGGCGCTCAAGACCTCGCTCGACCGCTTCCTGCCCGAGGCCATCGAGCGCATCGCCGCCACCCGCGTCTCCAGCCAGGCCACGCTGGGCGAGGTGATCGGCCGCACCGCCGACGGCCAGCCGCTGATGCTGGAGGTCAGCATCTCGCGCGAACCCCAGCCCGAGGGCGACGGCGACATCACCACCGTCTTCGCGCGCGACCTCACGGCGCGTCGCCAGATGGAGGCCCAGCGCAATGTGCTCGAGGCGCAGCTGCGCGAGGCGCACAAGATGCAGGCCATCGGCACCATGGCCGGCGGCATCGCGCACGACTTCAACAACATCCTGGGCGCCATCCTGGGCAACGTCACGCTGGCGCGCCAGGACGCGCCAGCGGACTCGCCCGTGCAGGTCAGCCTGTCCGAGATCGAGAAGGCCGGCCGCCGCGGGCGCGACCTGGTGCGCCAGATCCTGACCTTCAGCCGCAACGAGCCGCCCAAGCGCCACCGCGTGCAGCTCGGCGAGGTGGTGCACGAATCCGTGCGCCTCATGAAGGTCACGCTGCCGCCCGCGGTGGACCTGCAGGTGCGCCTGCACGACACCCCGCCCGTGCTGGCCGATGCCACCCAGGTCGAGCAGGCGCTGATCAACCTGTGCACCAACGCCGTCCACGCCATCGGCGGCGTGCGCGGCACGGTGGGCATCACCCTGGCCAGCTGCAGCCCCGACATGCTCGAATGCCAGCGCCTGGGCCTGGCCGAGGGCCGCTATGTCACGCTGTCGGTGCGTGACAGCGGCAGCGGCATGGACGGTGAGACCCTGCAGCGCATCTTCGAGCCCTTCTTCACCACCAAGCCCGTGGGCCAGGGCACCGGCCTGGGCCTGGCCGTGGTGCACGGCGTCATGCGCACCCACCTGGGCGCGGTGGACGTGCGCAGCGACCCCGGCCAGGGCAGCGAGTTCACGCTCTACTTCCCCGTGGCCGAGGACGACGTGGCCTCGGTCCCGGCCGAGCCCGCACGCCTGCAGACCGTCATGGGCTTCGGTCGCCACGTCATGTACGTGGACGACGACCAGGCCCTGGCCTTCCTCGTCGAGCGCGTGCTGGGCCGGCGCGGCTTCAAGGTCAGCGTCTACACCGACCCGCGCGCCGCCCTGGCCGCCCTGCGCGAGCAGCAGGACTTCGACCTGCTGGTCACCGACTACAACATGCCCGACTACAGCGGCGTGGACCTGCTCAAGGAAGCGCGGCAGATCCGTCCCAGACTGCCCATGGCCCTGGCCTCGGGCTACATCACGCCCGAGATCGAGGCCAGCGCCCTGGCCGCCGGCGCCCGCGCCCTGATCCACAAGCCCAACGACGTCTCCGAGCTCTGCGACACGGTGCAGCGCCTGATCCAGGGCGACAAGCCAGCCTGAATAAGATGTTCGAGGCCCTGCCCTGCCTGTATGCAGACGAGGCCCTGCTCGTGCTCGACAAGCCTGCCGGCCTGCTCTCGGTGCCCGGGCGCGGCATCGACAAGCAGGACTGCGCCAGCGCACGCGCCCAGGCGCAGTGGCCCGACGCCCTCGTCGTGCACCGCCTGGACATGGCCACCTCGGGCCTGCTGCTGATGGCACGCGGGGCGGCCATGCAACGCAGGCTGGGCATGGCCTTCGAATCGCGCCGCGTGCACAAGCGCTACCTCGCCGTGGCCGCCGGCCACCTGGCGCAGGACCGCGGCGAGATCGAGCAGCCCCTGCGCACCGACTGGCCCCGCCGCCCGCGCCAGATCGTCACGCCCGAGGGCAAGCCCAGCCTCACGCGCTGGCGCGTGCTCGCGCGCGAGACCGACGCCCGGGGCCGGCCGCAGACCCGGCTCGAGCTCGAACCGGTGACGGGGCGCACCCACCAGCTGCGCGTACACCTGCAGTTCATCGGCCATCCCATCCTCGGCGACGCCCTCTATGCCGACCCCGAGGCCCTGGACCGCAGCCCCCGCCTGCTGCTGCACGCCAGCGAGCTGGCACTCGCCCACCCCGTCAGCGGCGCCATGCTGCGCTGGCACAGCCCCGCACCTTTCTGAGAACGCCCATGAGCTCCACCCACCTCTTCGTCCTCACCGGCGCCTCGCGCGGCATGGGCCTGGCCATGGCCCGGCAACTGCTGCAAGCCGAGCACACGCTGCTGTGCATCTCACGCCACGCAAGCACCGACCTCGCGGCCCGTGCCCGGGCGAACGGTGCCACGCTCGAACAATGGCCACTGGACCTGGCCCACAGCGACGAGGCCGCCACCAGGCTGCGGCAGTGGCTGGGCCGGGCCGACGCGCCATACGCCAGCGCGACACTGATCAACAACGCCGGCGTGATTCCGGCCATCGGCCCGCTCTCGGCCTTGCGCGCCGCAGACATCGCCCACGCCCTGCGCGTGGACCTGGAAGCGCCCCTGGCGCTCAGCGCCGCCTTCCTGGCCGCCACCGCGGGCTGGGGCGTGCCGCGCAAGGTGCTCAACATCTCCTCGGGCCTGGGACGGCGGCCCATGGCCTCGCAGGCCGTGTACTGCGCGGCCAAGGCCGGCCTGGACCACGCCACGCGCTGCCTGGCGCTGGAGGAGGCGCTCAAGCCCGAGGGCGCGCGGGTCTGTTCCCTCGCCCCCGGCGTGATCGACACCGACATGCAGGTCCAGCTGCGCGGTGCCGATGCCGCGGCCTTCCCCGACCGCGGGCGCTTCGAGCAGCTCAAGCACGGCGGCCAGCTCGACAGCCCCGAAGCCGCCGCGCGCAAGGTGCTGGCCTTCCTGGCCCGCCCGGATTTCGGGACCGAAGCGGTGGCCGACGTGCGCGGCTGAACGCCGTATCAGTGCAGGGTCAGCACCGGAATCTGCGTGCGCGCCAGCACGCGCTGCGTCTGGCTGCCGACGAAGAGGCGTTCCACCAGGCCCAGGCCGTGCGTGCCCATGACGATCAGGTCGGCCTCGCTGGCCTGGGCCGCGTCCAGGATGGCCTGGTAGACCGGCCGGTCGCGCAGCAGCAGGCGCTGGCAGTCCAGGCCGGCCTGGCGCACCAGGCCCACGGCCCGGTCCAGCCGGTCCATGGCCGCCTGCAGGCCGAGCTCCACCTGGGCTTCCCCCGGGGGCCGGTAGGCGCTGCCCATGATGCCGGCCGGGAAGTGCTCGAGCGCCGTCATCACCGTCACGCGCGCACCCAGGCGCGCGGCCAGCTCGGCGCCGCGGCGCACCGCGCGGCTGGCAGCCTCGGAGCCGTCGGTGGGCAGAAGGATGTGCTGGAACATGGGGCCTCCACGGGCTGAACGGCTTTCAGTCTAGGGCGGCGATCGCGCCGCGGCTTGATCCATATCAAGACTGCTTTGCGCCAGCCCGGCACACTGGCGGCACCGCTTCGGACACCTCACTTCCAT
>JAYNNS010000052.1:6903-12492 GCA_038112835.1 Curvibacter sp.
ATCCACACACCGCCATGCCGCCGACTCCACAACGCAGCCTGGCCGCCAAGCTCACGCTGGCGGGCACGCCCTTCCTGCTGCTGGCCCTGCTGGCCACGGCCGCCACGCTGTGGGTGTCCTGGCAGCTCGACGGCGGCGCCGCCGCCGTCAACGAGGCCGGCCGCATGCGCATGCAGGCCTACCGCATGGCGCTGTCCGCCAGCACCGGCCAGCCGGCCGAGCTGCCGGCCCTGGTGCAGGAGTTCGAGGACAGCCTGGCCACCCTGCGCCACGGCGACCCGGAGCGCCCGCTCTTCGTGCCCTGGGACGACACGGTGCAGCGCGCCTTCCAGGTCATCGAAACCGACTGGCCGCTGCTGCAGCCCCTGCTGAACGGCACAACCGAAGCCGGCCGGCTGCGCGAGCAGACCATCACCTTCGTGGCCCACATCGACGGCTTCGTGCGCAGCATCGAAAGCCATGTCTCGCGCTGGACGGCCATCCTGCACCTGCTGCAGACCACGCTGCTGGCCATCGTGGTGCTGGGGACCGTGGTGCTGCTGGTCATCGGCCACGCCCTGGTGCTGGAGCCGGTCACCCAGCTCAAGCGCGCCATCCAGAAGATCGAGGGCGGCGACTTCGACGCGCGCGTGGACCAGCTCAGCAGCGACGAGTTCGGCACCCTGGCCACGGGCTTCAACGACATGGCAGCACACCTGCAGTCCATGTACCGCCACCTCGAAGCCAAGGTGGCCGAGAAGACCGTCGAACTCGAAGAAAAACGCGAACGCCTGGCCAGCCTCTATGAAGTGACGGCCCTGGTGGCGCGCAGCACCTCGCTGGACGAACTGGCCCAGGACTTCGTGCGCAGCATCCAGCGCATCGCCCATGCCGACGGCGTGGCCCTGCGCTGGTCCGACCAGGCCAACCGCCGCTACCTCATGCTGGCCGCGGAGGGCCTGCCGCCGGAAATGGTGCAGGCCGAGCACTGCATCCACAAGGGCGACTGCGACTGTGGCAACGCCGCGGCCGCCCTGGAAGGCCTGCGCGTCATCCCCATCCACAGCCTGGGCCAGGAACGCGAGCGCCTGTGCGGCAAATCCGGCTTCGAGACCCTGGTCAACATTCCGATCCGCCTGCACGAGCGCCTGATGGGCGAGATCGACCTCTTCTTCTACCCTCGCGTCACGCTGGACGCTGCCGAGTGCTCGCTGCTCGAGGCCCTGGCCAGCCACCTGGCCGGCGCCATGGAAAACCTGCGCCTGAACGCGCTGGAGAAGGAGGCCGCCGTCTCGCAGGAGCGCCAGCTGCTCGCGCGCGAGCTGCACGACTCCATCGCCCAGTCCCTGGCCTTCCTCAAGATCCAGGTCCAGCTCATGCGCGATGCCCTGCAGGCCGGCGACCGCGCCGCCATGGCCCGCGTGCTGGAGGAGATCGACGCCGGCGTGCGGGAAAGCTATGGTGATGTGCGCGAGCTGCTGCTGCACTTCCGCACCCGCACCAACCACGAGGACATCGAGACCGCGCTCACGGCCACCCTGCACAAGTTCGAGTTGCAGAGCGGCCTCAAGGCCCATCTGCAGATGCAGGGCCACGGCCTGCCGCTGGCGCCGGACCTGCAGATCCAGGTGCTGCACATCGTGCAGGAAGCCCTGTCCAATGCCCGCAAGCACGCGCACGCCAGCCAGGTCTGGCTGGACGTGCAGCAGCAGCCCGAGTGGCGTTTCGAAGTGCGCGACGACGGCCGGGGCTTCGATCCGGAAGCGCCTGGCGTGGACGACAGCCACGTGGGTCTGCGCATCATGCGCGAGCGCGCCGAGCGCATCGACGCGCGCATCGAGGTCTTCTCCACCCCCGGCAGCGGCACCTCCATGGTGCTGACCCTGCCAGCCCAGGCGGCCACCTCGCAGCCCGCCGCGCTCGCCCATGCCGCCTGAACGCCGTATCCGCATCCTGGTCGTGGACGACCACACCCTGCTGCGCCGTGGCCTCATGGCACTGCTGGCACGCGAACCGCGCCTGGACGTGGTGGGCGACGCGGCCGACGCCGGCGAAGCCCAGCGCCGCGCGCAGGAGCTGCAGCCCGACCTGATCCTGCTCGACAACCACCTGCCCGGCGTGCGCGGCGTGGACGCCCTGCCCGCGCTGCGCGAAGCCGCACCGGCCGCACGGGTGCTCATGCTCACCGTGAGCGAGGACGAGCAGGACCTGGCCGCCGCCCTGAAGGCCGGCGCCGCCGGCTACCTGCTCAAGACCATCGAGGGCGAAGCCTTGGCCGCGGCCATCGAGCGCGTGATGCGCGGCGAGCACGTGGTGGCCCCCGAGATGACGGGCAAGCTCGTCGCGGCCCTGCGCGGCGAGACCCCCGCGCCGCCGCCCAGCCCCGCCACCGCACTGCTCGAGCCGCTCTCCCCGCGCGAACGCGAGATCCTGCGCGGCATCGCCCGCGGCGCCAGCAACAAGGAGATCGGCACCGCACTCGGCATCGCCGAGACCACGGTCAAGATCCACGTGCAGAACGTCCTGCGCAAGCTCGGCGTGAGCACGCGCGTGCAGGCGGCGGTGCTGGCGGCCAACGCAGGCGTGAGCTGAAGGCCCGGCCGGGCCGCGCCAATTCCCGACGCCTTGCAGGGCCAGTCCGTCGCCGCTGGAAGTTCGCCCGCGGCCACGGCATGATCCAGCCTCATGCAAGCCGGCATCCCCCCCGAACTCACCGTGTACTACGACGGCAGCTGCCCGCTGTGCCGGCGCGAGATCGCGCTCTACCGGCGCCAGCGCGGCGCCGAGCGCCTGGTCTGGCAGGATCTCCGCGCCGGCGCCCCCACCGGCCCCGGCCTGTCCTGCGACACCGCCCTGCGCCGCTTCCATGTGCGCGATGCCCAGGGCCGCCTGCACAGTGGCGCGGCCGGCTTCGCACGCCTGTGGCGCAGCCTGCCGGCCTGGCGTGTGCCGGGCTGGCTCGCCAGTCTGCCGCCCATGTGCTGGCTGCTGGAGCTGGCCTACCGCGGCTTCCTGCGCCTGCGTCCGCGCCTGCAACGCTGGGCCCGCGCCCGCTGGGCGGAGCCTGCGGCATGAAGCGCGCCGTCTGGCTGCTGGCCCTGGTGCTCACGGGCGCGCACGCGCAGACGGGCGAGGGCGAGCGCGTGCGGCTCGATGCGCTGGGCGGGCTGGAGATCGACCGCAGCGAAGTCAGCATCGCCCGGTTCGCGCGCTACGTGGCCGCCACCGGCACCGTGACCCGGGCCGAGCGCGAGGGCGGCGGCTTCGAATACGTGGGCGGCTGGCAGCGCCGCCCCGGCTGGACCTGGCGCCGGCCCGACGGCGTGGAGCCCGCCGATCCCCGGCTGCCCGCCGTGCACCTGGACCACGCCGAAGCCACGGCCTACTGCCGCTGGGCCGGCGGGCGCCTGCCCACGGCCGCCGAGTGGCGGCGCGCGGCCTACACCGAGCTGCGCAGCAACCCGCCCGCGCCCTGGGTGCATGGCCGGACCTACCCCTGGCCCACGGGCGAGAGCCCGCAGGGCGCCAACACCAGCGACGCGGACCCCTGGCCCCGCGCCGCCCCGACCGGCACCACCCGTGCCGGCGTCAACGGCCTGCACGACATGGGCGCCAACGTCTGGGAATGGGCGTCCGACGCGCGCGGCCACGAACGCCCCACCCTGGGCGGCTCCTGGTGGTACCCGGCAGCGCAGATGGGGGCCGATGTGGATGCCTGGAAGCCCGGAGATTTCTATGCGGTGTACATCGGGTTGCGCTGTGTCTACGATCCGCCGCCCCGGCGCTGAGCCGCCCCCCCGCGGCGCACGGCTTGCCTGCGCGCACCTTCCGTGGCTAGACTCGCCCGATCACTGAGGGCAGGGCAGGCGCATGATGGACAAGGCCAGCAAGCATCGTCGACGACACCGCCGGGAATGGCTGGGCGTCCTGCTCGGCCTGCTGGCGCTGCTCATGCTGCTGGGCTGGGAGCTGTACCGGGACCACCGCTCGATCACGCGCGAGGGCCGCGAGCGCCTGCTGCACAACATCAAGGTCGCGGACGCCACCCTCAGCCGCCGCCTGCAGACCACCGGCAACGCCCTGCGCTCGATCCGCACCGAGGTGCAGGCCCGCACGCTGAACCGCCGGGCGCTCGATGAGCGCCTGGCCATGATGGTGTCCGCCCAGACCGGGGTGCGCACCATCGTGGTCATCAACCATGACGGCGACATCATCGCCAGCAGCCGCCCCGAGCTGCAGGGGCAGGGGCTCAACTTCCGCGACTCCGAACGCTACAACGCCATCCGCAGCGCCTCCGACACCAGGATGCTGCATATCTCCCCGCCCTTCGTGACACCGCTGGGCCACTACGCGGTCAGCGCGGGCGTGATGGTCGCCGACGCGCAGGGGCGGTTCAACGGCTATGTGCTGGCCATCCTGGATCCGGACTATTTCCGGATCCTGCTCGAATCGCTGCTCTTTGCCGACGACGTCCATGCCTCGCTGATCCACGCGGACGGCAAGGTCGTGTTCCGCCTGCCCGACCCGGAACAGATCACCGGCACCGACCTCGCGCAACGACCCGACTCCCTGTTCCGGCGGTTCATGGCCAGCGGCCAGCGAAGCGACATCATCACGGGCCTGGCGGCCGCCACCGGCGTGGAACGCACCATCGCCTTCGCGCGCATCCTGCCCACGACCATGCCGGCGGACAACCCCCTGGTCGTGGCCATCGACCGCCAGGTCGCGGCCCTGTATGCGCCCTGGTACCGGGAGCTGCGGTTCCGGGTGGCCCTGTTTGCCGTCATCCTCTTCGTCTCGGTCTTCGGCCTCTACATCTACCAGGTCCGCCACCGCGCCATCGAGGAGCTGGAGGAGACCCAGGAGGCGCAGCGCGAGGCCACCGAGCAACGCATCCTCCAGCTCAACGCCGAGCTGGAGGGCAAGGTCCGCCAGCGCACCGCCGAGCTGGAGCGGGCGAATGCCGAGCTGCGGCATCTCTCGCGACACGATGTGCTCACCGGCGTGGCCAACCGCATGGCGGCCAATGAACGCCTGCACGGCGAATACCTGCGCATGCGGCGCACCGGGTCCGTCTATGCCGTGCTGATGATCGACGTGGACCACTTCAAGCGCATCAACGACACGCACGGCCACGAGGCAGGCGACGAGGTCCTGCGGCGCGTCGCCAAAACCCTGGCGGCCAACACGCGGGAATCCGACCTGCTGGCCCGCTTCGGCGGCGAGGAGTTCATCCTGCTGCTGCCGGACACCGGCCTGGAAGCGGCACAGACGGTGGCGGAAAAACTCCGCCACGCCGTCGCCTCCCATCCGGACCGGCTGGCCGGCCCGATCACGGTCAGCATCGGGCTGGCCTGCGCCACCCCCCAGGACGCGGACGAGAACGCGGCCCTCAAGCTGGCCGACCACCGGCTCTACGAAGCCAAGGCCGCCGGGCGCAACCGCGTGGTGCCAGCCGCTGCCTAGCTAGAGCAGCGCGCCCGCCTCTTCCCAGGACGTCCACTCGATCGCCTGCTCATCCAGCACGATGCGGCTGTCGATGTTCAGGCGGCGCGTGACCTGCTCCGGGAAATGGGCCACCAGGGCCTCGATGCCCTGGCTGCGCAGCTC
>JAYNNS010000053.1:0-1783 GCA_038112835.1 Curvibacter sp.
ATGATCGATGACATGTGCTGCGACTGGCGCGAAATCGTCTCCAGTAGCTGCTGGCGTCGCGGCGCGTCGAACTCGCGCAGGCGCAGCAGCTCGGTGTAGCCGTAGATGCTGGCCATGGGCGTGCGCAGCTCGTGCGCGGCGGTGGTGAGGAACTCGCTCTTCATCCGGTCCACCTCGGTCTCGTGGGTCACGTCGCGGAAGTAGAGGATCTGGGACACGCTGCGGGTGTTCTCGGCCAGCCGCAGGCTGACCTCGATCACGCGATGGGCCGGCGCCGCCAGCTCGAACACATGGCGGTGGTCGTCCGCGGACGCCGGGGCCACTGGCTGCTGCTGCGTCGCCCGCAAGGTGGCCACGCCCTGGAAGGCGGCCTGCGGCAGGCATCGGCTGTGCAGCAGGTCCGTGAAGGCCGCTTCGTCCAGGCCTTCGATGTTCACGCCTTCGAGTCCGGTCATGCGCAGGAAGGCGTCGTTGGCATGGTTGACGCGTCCCTGCGGATCGAAGGAGACGAAGCCGTCCGGGCTCAGCGTGAAGATGGCGTTGAGCTGCTCCGAGCGTTCGTGCAGCTCGTGCGTACGCTGCTCGACCAGCTGTTCGAGTGACTTGCGGTACTGCTCCAGCTCGGCCTCGCTGGCCTTGCGTTCGGTGATGTCGCGTACCAGGCAGAAGATGAAGACACGATCCGCCCATTCGGCGCGGCTCAGCGAAATCTCCACCGGCAGCGTACGGCCGTCCTTGCACCGGGCCAGGGCCTCGTAGCTGCGCCCGGCCGCGCCGGTCTGCGACAGCAGCGGCAGCAGCTCCCCGCTGCCGGTCCCGGGCTGCCAGTCCTGGAGCTGCAGCTGCCCGGCTTCCTGCGGGGTGTAGCCCAGCATGTCGGCGAAGCGCGGGTTGAATTCGAAGGCCGTGCCGTCCTGGTTCAGGATGACGATGCCGTCGTGCACCTTTTCGAACAGCGTGCGGCGGCGCGAGGCCTCGTTCATGATCTTCTGCTGCGCGATCTGCTGCTGGGTGTCCTGCTCGGCGATCGTGTCGAGCAGCTGGTCGAAGTGGCGTGTCAGGGCACCGAGCTCGTCGTCCCGCAGCGGCCGGCCTACGCGTGCCTCGCGGTCCCCCCCGGCGACGGCCGTGATGGTCTGCCCGATATGCCGCAGCCGGCGCGTCAATTCGCGGCCCGTGCGCAGGAAGAGCAGCGAGATGACCAGCAGGGTCAGGGCCAGCAGGGTGGCGATCGAGCCGATGATCATCAGCGCATGGCTGCGGTAGGGCGCGTAAGGGATGCGCACGCCGATCATGCCGATGCGCCGGCCGTCGCCATCCTCCAGCGGCGCGAAACCGCTCATGTAGAGCTCGCCGTCGATCTCGAGCGGCCCGATCCAGGGCCGCCCCAGGCCGATCACGGACTGCCGCACCGCGGGTGGTGCCTGGCTGCCCAGCGTGCGCTGGCCGCGCTGGCGTTCCCGGCTCACCGCCACCTGCAGGTCCTCGATGTAGATCGAGGTCACGCCCTCGGCGTCTCCCGGCAGGGTGCCCAGCGGGTAGATGATCTCGCGCATGTGCTCGATCACGGCCTCGTTGCGGTTGAGCAGCACGCCGCCGACCACGATGGCATCCGGGCTGTTGACCGCGAGCGGGAAATGGGCGGCCGACTGGATCAGCAGGCCGGACGTGGCCGCGTCGCGGCCCGGGACGTCGGAGCGCACGCGGGCTTCGCTGGCGAAGCGCGGCGACAGGGCGTCGAGCTGCGCCGCCGCCACCAGGGTCAGCGCCGCATTGCCCACAC
>JAYNNS010000053.1:1793-2884 GCA_038112835.1 Curvibacter sp.
GCCCACACCGGTGCGGGCCTGGCGCAGCACATAGGAGTCGGGCAGCACGGTGCCGAACGGCAGGCGGCTGCTGGAGCCGATCACGCGGCCGTCCGGACTGGCCACGATCAGGAAATCCAGGCCGGCGCTGCGGGCCATCACGCTCAGGGCCTCGTCCAGCGCCTTGCTCGCCTTGCGCGGATCGACCAGGTTCATCAGGCGTTCGGACGAGGCGAGTTGCCGTGTGCTGGTGCCGGCCTCGTTGCGCAGCTGTTCCAGGTAGTTGACCGAACCGGCCAGGTTGCTGCGTAGGTGGGACTCGACCATGCTCTGGGTCCGGGCACCGCCGACCACGATCAGGACGGCGATGACGATGGGGAAGGCCAGCAGCAGGGGCATGAGGCCCAGGGCCAGCAGCCTGAAACCCAGTGAGCGTTCCCAGGCCTGGCGCCAGCGCCCGGGCAGGGTGGTGGCACGCGGCCTGTCCGGCGACAGGGGTTTCAGCGGGGAGGAACGGGTCCGGGGCATGGGAGCATCGATTTCAATTTGATCAATTCTATCATAAGTGATAAAATTATCCAAATAACGGGCCTCGGCGGCTCCAACCCATTTCAAGGAGTAGTGATGAACAAGCGCCTCTGGCCCGTGCTGGCACTGGTCTCTGTCCTGCTGGGCGGCTGCGGTCCCCAGCCGCCGATCCAGATCGGTTTCATCGGCGGCCTGACCGGCCCGAATGCCGACAACGGGCAGTCCGGCCTGAATGCGGTGATCCTGGCGGTCGAGCAGTTCAACCGCGCCGGTGGCGTGAACGGCCGCATGGTCGAACTCACGTCCCGCGACGATGCCCAGAGCCGCGAGGTGGCCGCGCGCTCCTCGCGCGAGCTGGTCGAGGCCCGGGTGGAGGCCGTCATCGGCCCCTTCACCAGCAGCATGGCCGAGGTGATCGTCCCCATCATCGGCCAGGCCGGCATCTTCGAGGTCAGCCCCACCGTCACTTCCATGGATTTCTACGGCAAGGACGACAACCTGTTCCGCATCAACCGCACCACGCGCGACAACGCCCGGGACTATGCCCGCATGCTGCTCCAGCGGGGCCAGCGCCGCGTCGCCGT
>JAYNNS010000053.1:2894-12489 GCA_038112835.1 Curvibacter sp.
GGCTGGGCCAGTTCCGCGCGTTCATGCAGGCACAGGGACACCAGCTGGCCGTCGAGGTCGCCTACGAGTCAGGCCAGCAGACCGATTTCTCCCAGGTCGTGGCGCGCATGGTGGCGGCCCGGCCGGACGGCATGCTCTTCATCTCCGGCGCGCTCGACGTGGCGCGGCTGGCGCAGCAGGCGCGCCGCCAGGCGCCCAGGCTGCCCATCGCGGCCTCCGAATGGGCGGCGACGGAGCAGCTGATCGAGCTCGGCGGCGAAGTGGTGGAGGGCCTGATGATCGTGCAGGCCTACAACCGCGACGACACCTCGGAGCAGTTCCGCAGCTTCGCCGAGGCGTACCACAAGCGTTTCCAGCGCGCCCCGGGCTACAGCTCGGTGGCGGCCTATGACGCGGCCACCGTGACGCTCACGGCCCTGAAGAACCGCAAGCCGGGGGAGACGATGAAGGCCGCCGCCCTGCGCTCCGGGCCCTACCGCGGCCTGCAGCAGCTCATCACCTTCGACGCCAACGGCGACACCTCGCGCCAAGTCTATTTCACCGAAATCCGTGGCGGCCGCTACGTGCACCTGAACTGAAGCGTTGCCTCAGCGCCGCGCCGACGACACCACGATGCCCGCGACGATGAGCACGAAGGCTCCTGCGTGGTAGGGCTGGGGCAGCTCGCCCAGCAGGGCCGCTGACATCAGCGCCGTCAGCAGCGGCGTGAGGTTGCCGAAGAAGCTCGCGATGGTGGGGCCGGCGCGCTGCACGCCGATGCCCCAGGCGCGGTAGGCCAGCACGGCCGGACCGACGGCCACGAAGAGCAGGGCGGCCACCAGCGGCCAGCCCCAGACCGTGGGCTGGTCCGTCACCAGCCATTCACCGCCGGCGAACAGGGCCGACCAGGCCAGACCGTAGACGATCTGCGCCAGCAGAAAGGCGGCCCAGTCGCTGCGCAGGGCGGCAGGCTCGCCGCCCGGGCGTGCCAGCATCCAGCTGTAGAAGGCCCAGCAGATGGCCGCGATCAGGATGTAGATGTCGCCGGCGACCAGCTGCACCTGCAGCAGCGTCTCCAGCCGGCCGCGGCTGAGCACCAGCAGCACACCGGCGATGGACAGCACGGCGCCAGCCAGCTGACGACGCGAGACCGGGGCCTGGAAGAAGAGGCGGCCGATGAGCTGCATCCTGATCGGCATGCTGGCGGCGACCAGGGTCACGTTGATCGGCGAGGAGGTCTTGAGCGCGAGGTACTGCAGGGCGTTGTAGGCGCCCACGCTGAGCAGGCCCAGCCAGGCAAAGCGGCGCCAGTGCGTCCACAGCCCGCTGTCCCGTCGCAGCACCCAGGCCGCCAGCGGCAGCAGGATCAGGCCGGCCAGGGTCCAGCGCAGCAGGTTGAGCATCATGGGCGGCACGAGCTCGGCCACCATGCGGCCGACCACGGCATTGCCGGCCCACATCAGCGGCGGCACGGTGAGGAGCAGGGCGGTGGCGGGAGACAGGCGCGTGTGCATGCGCGCACTGTAGCAAGCCCGGCCAGTAACCCGTGGCCAGCAGGCCGGGGGAGGCTCCCTTAGAATCGCCGCGACCTTGAGGAGACACACGATGAGCCAGAACCGATTCCGCGCCGTGCGCATCCAGCAGCACGGCGGTCCCGAACAGATGCAGATCGTCGAGGTGACGGTGGGTGAGCCCGGGCCGGGCGAAGTCCGCATCCGGCACCAGGCCTGCGGCCTGAACTTCATCGACGTCTACCAGCGCGAGGGGGTGTACCAGCTGCCCATGCCGGCCCAGCTGGGCATGGAAGGTGCGGGCGTGATCGAGGCCGTGGGCGCCGGCGTGACCCACCTGAAGGTGGGCGACCGTGCCGCCTACGCCAGCCAGCCGCCCGGCGCCTACTGCGATGTGCGTGTGATGCCGGCCAAGACGGTCTGCCGGCTGCCCGACGACATCTCCTTCGAGACCGGTGCGGCCATGATGCTCAAGGGTCTGACCGCGCAGTACCTGCTCAAGAAGGTGCGCCCCGTCGAGGGCCTGCAGCCGGGCGACCCCATCCTCTTCCACGCCGCTGCCGGCGGCGTGGGCCTGATCGCCTGCCAGTGGGCCCAGGCCCGGGGCCTGCAGCTCATCGGCACCGCGGGATCGGATGCCAAGTGCGAACTGGCCAGGGCCAATGGCGCGGCGCACATGATCAACTACGCCACCGAGGACTTCGCGGCGCGTGTGAAGGAGATCACGGGTGGCAAGGGCGTGAAGGTGGTCTACGACTCGGTGGGCAAGGACACCTGGGACAAGTCGCTCGACTGCCTGCGGCCCTTCGGCCTGATGGCCAGCTTCGGCAATTCCTCGGGCGTGGTGCCGCCCTTCGCGCCGGGCCACCTGGCGGCCAAGGGCTCGATCTACGTCACGCGCCAGACCCTGTTCACCCACATCGCCACGCGCGAGAGCACCCAGGCCATGGCCGACGACCTGTTTGCCGTGGTGGGCAGCGGCAAGGTGAAGATCCACATCGCCCAGCGCTACCCGCTGGAGCAGGTGCAGCAGGCCCACCGCGATCTCGAGGCCCGCAAGACCACGGGCAGCACCATCCTGACGCTCTGAGTCAGAACTCCTCGTCCTCGTGCCGCCGGCCGCGCCAGATGGCGGGGCCCAGCCAGAGGGCCCCGATGCCGGCGCCGAGGAAGCCCAGCAGGCCGAAGGCCGGCAGGCCCAGCAGGGTGGGGCCGCCGCCCACCGTCATCACGATGGATGAGCCGATGATGAGCGCCGCGATGATCAGCGCCAGCGAGAGGCGGTTGGCCGCGCGGTCGAGCTGGTCACCCACGCGGCGCAGCGAGCGGCTCTCGATGTCCAGCCCCATCTGCCCCTGGCGGGCCCGGCGCAAGAGCTGCCCCAGATCCTGCGGCAGCTGCTCGGCCAGCTCCATCAGCCTTTGCAGGGACCCCCAGGCGCGCCGGGCCAGGGCGCGCGGCCGGTAGCGCGAGCGCACCACCTGCTGCAGCAGGGGCAGGGCCTCGGTGGCCATGTGGAAATCCGGGTCCAGGCCACGGCCCAGGCCTTCGAGCGTGATGAAGGTCTTGATCAGCAGCGCCAGGTCCGGCGGCAGCGCCAGCCGGTTCTCGCGCAGGATGGCTGTCACGTCCACCAGCATCTGACCCAGGCTGAGCTCGGCCAGCGGCGTGCCGTGGTACTGGTCGATGAAGGCTTCGACCTCGCTCTCCAGCCGCTCGGGCGAGACGGTCTGGCCGTTGCGTGTCCACTCCAGCAGCACGTCGACCACGGCCTGCGGCGCGCGCTGCACCAGGCCCAGCAGCAGCTTGAGCAGCTGCTGGCGGCGGCGCTGCGTCAGGTGCCCGACCATGCCGAAGTCGATGAAGGCGATGCGGTGCTCCGGCAGGTAGAAGACATTGCCCGGGTGCGGGTCGGCGTGGAAAAAACCGTCCTCGACGATCATCTTGAGCACGGCCTGCGCGCCGCGGCGCGCCAGCAGCCGGCGGTCCAGGCCGGCCTCGGCGAGCAGCCCCAGCGCCTGGCCCGGGATGCCTTGCACGTAGTCCTGCACGTTGACCCGTTCGTGCGTCCAGGCCCAGTGGATGCGCGGGATGCCGACCCAGGGGAAGCACGCCATGTTCTTCGCCAGCCGTTCGGCGCTGCGGCACTCGCTGGCCAGGTCCAGCTCGCGGTGCAGCGAGCGGCCGAATTCGCGCAGCAGCAGGCGCAGGCGGTAGGGCGCGAGCGCCGGCAGCTCGGCTTCGGCCAGCGCGGCCAGGCGGTCGAGCAGGCGCAGGTCGGCATCGATCACCTCGCGAATGCCGGGCCGGCGGATCTTGACCACGACCTCGGTGCCGTCGTGCAGCCGGGCCCGGTGCACCTGGGCGATGGACGCGGCGGCCAGCGGCTCGGGGTCGAACCAGGCGAAGACCTGTTCGGGCTCCCCACCCAGGTCCTCGCGCAGCTGCGGCCGCAGGCTCTCGAAGGGGACCGGGGGGACCTGGCTGTGCAGCTTCTCGAATTCGGTGATCCACTCGGGATCGAACATGTCGGCGCGGCCGGCCAGGATCTGGCCGAGCTTGACGAAGGTGGGACCGAGTTCCTCCAGCGCCTTGCGCAGCTGGACCGGCGGCGGCGGCTGGGCCAGATCGGCCGCGTGCTCCCAGTGCAGGCGGTGGCCGGCCCGCTCCAGCGCGCCGGCCAGGCCCCAGCGACGCACCAGCTCGCCCAGGCCGTGGCGCACCAGCACGCCCGCGATCTCCTGCAGGCGGCCCAGGTTGCTGCGTCGGACACCGTGCTGCGTGGGAGCGCTCATGGTGCCAGTATCGCCGAGGCTGTTCTCAGGCGCGAGCGCGGCGCACCCGCAGCAGCTCGTCGAGCAGCAGCAGGATCACGCCCAGGGTGATGGCGCTGTCGGCCAGGTTGAAGGCCGGGAAATGCCAGCGGCCGATGTGGAAGTCCACCATGTCGACCACATAGCCGTGCACCAGGCGGTCGATCACGTTGCCGATGGCGCCGCCCATGATGCAGGCCAGGGCCAGGCAGAAGAGCTTCTGGCCCGCGTGGGCGCGCATCAGGTAGACCATGAAGACCGTGGCGGCCACGCCGATGCCTACGAAGAACCAGCGCTGCCAGCCGCCGGCACCGGCCAGGAAGGAAAAGGCTGCGCCGCGGTTGTGCACGCGCACGAGGTTGAGCCACTCGGTCAGGTAGGTGCTCTCGCCCGGGTGGTAGTAGAGCAGGATGGCGACCTTGCTGAGCTGGTCCAGCACCAGGATCAGCAGGGCGAGGCCTAGCCACTTGCCCAGGCCACCGGTATGGGTCGGGCCCATCAGGCGACCTGACGCGCCTCGCCGGCGCCGTAGAGGTTGCTGGTGCAGCGGCCGCACAGCGTCGGGTGGGCCGGATCGTGGCCCACATCGTCGCGGTAGTGCCAGCAGCGTTCGCACTTGAGGCCCGTGCTGGGCGCGACCTTGACAGTCAGTTCCGGCCCCGGCTGCAGTGTCACGGCCGAGGTGATGAAGACGAATTTCAGGTCCTCGCCCAGGCTGGCGAGCAGCGCATGGTCTTCGGCGTTGGCGGCCAGCGTGATGTTGGCCTGCAGGGAGGCGCCGACCTGGCCCTCGGCGCGCAGGGCCTCGATGTCCTTGTTCACGGCGTCGCGGATCTCGCGGATACGGCTCCATTTGGCCAGCAGGGCGGCGTCGGGTGCAGGGAATTCGCTGTAGGTCTCCAGGAAGATGGACTCGGAGCTGCCGAACACCTTCCAGGCCTCCTCGGCCGTGAAGCTCAGGAAAGGCGCCATCCAGCGCAGCATGGCGTGCGTGATCTTGTGCAGCGCGGTCTGCGCGCTGCGGCGGGCCAGCGATTGGGGCGCCGTGGTGTACAGGCGGTCCTTGAGCACGTCCAGGTAGAAGGCGCCCAGGTCTTCCGAGCAGTAGACCTGCAGCTTGGCCACCACCGGGTGGAATTCGTAGACCTCGTAGTGCGCCAGGATCTCGGCCTGCAGCTCGGCGGCGCGCGCGAGGGCATAGCGGTCGATTTCCAGCAGCTGCTCGGTGGGCACGGCGTCCTGCGCCGGGTTGAAGTCGCTGACGTTGGCCAGCAGGAAGCGCAGGGTGTTGCGGATGCGGCGGTAGGCGTCGACCACGCGGGCGAGGATCTTGTCGTCGATGCCCAGGTCGCCCGAATAGTCGGTGGCGGCGCACCAGAGCCGGATGATCTCGGCGCCCATCTTCTCGCTGACCTGCTGCGGAGCCACGACGTTGCCCACGCTCTTGCTCATCTTGCGGCCCTGGCCGTCCACGGTGAAACCATGGGTCAGCAGGCCGCGGTAGGGCGCACGGCCGTACATGGCACAGGCGGTGAGCAGGGAGCTGTGGAACCAGCCCCGGTGCTGGTCATGGCCTTCCAGATACAGGTCGGCCTCGGGGCCGCCGTCCTCGTGGCCGCTGTGCGGATGCGAGGTCTTGAGCACCGTGGTGTGGGTGGTGCCGGAGTCGAACCACACCTCCAGGATGTCGCTGCTCTTGCTCCACTGGGCGGGGCTGCCGGTGTCGCCGATGCGCTGCAGGATATCGGCGCAGCTGAGCTTGCTCCAGGCCTCGATGCCGCCCTGTTCCACCACCTCGGCCGCGAGGTCGATGATCTCGGGCGTGCGCGGATGCGGCTCGCCGCTGTCCACGTCGAGCAGGAAGGGCAGGGGCACGCCCCAGCTGCGTTGGCGCGAGATGCACCAGTCGGGCCGGTTGGCGATCATGTCGCGCAGGCGGGCCTTGCCGTTCTCGGGGTAGAAACTCGTCTCCTCGATGGCGGCCAGGGCCAGCTGGCGCAGGGTCTGCGGCGCCTTGTCCTGGGTGAAGATGCCCTCGCCCTCGTCCATGCGCACGAACCACTGGGCCGCAGCGCGGTAGATCAGCGGCGTCTTGTGGCGCCAGCAGTGCGGGTAGCTGTGCGTGATGTCCTGGGTGGCGAAGAGGCGTCCGGCGTTCTTCAGCGCCTCCAGCACCACGGGCACGGCCTTCCAGATGTTGAGGCCGCCAAAGAGCGGGAAGTCAGCGGCGTAGGAACCGTTGCCCTGCACCGGGTTGAGGATGTCCTCGTAGGCCATGCCGTGGGCCACGCAGCTGTTGAAGTCGTCCACGCCGTAGGCCGGCGCCGAGTGCACGATACCGGTGCCGTCCTCGGCGGTGGCGTAGTCGGCGAGATACACGGGCGAGAGGCGGCGGTAGCCGTAAGAGCCGTCCTCGCTCTTCACGTCGTAGAGCGGGTGCTTGAAGTGGATCAGGCCCAGCTTCTCGCCCTTGACCGTGGCCAGCACCTGGCCGGACAGCTTGAAGCGTTCCATGCACTTGTCCACCAGCACGGCCGCCAGCACCAGCAGGCCGCGCTCGGTCTGCACCAGCGCGTAGTCCAGCTCGGGGTTCAGGTTGAGCGCCTGGTTGGCGGGGATGGTCCAGGCGGTGGTGGTCCAGATCACGGCGTAGGCCGGCTGCTCCAGCTTGGGCAGGCCGAAGGCCGCGGCGAGTTTCTCCGGCTCGGCGCACTCGAAGCCCACGTCCAGCGTGGAGCTCTTCTTGTCCTGGTACTCGATCTCGAATTCGGCCAGCGCCGAGCCGCAGTCGAAGCACCAGTAGACGGGCTTGAGGCCGCGGTAGACGAAGCCACGCTCGAACAGGCGCTTCAGGACGCGGATCTCGCCGGCCTCGTTGGCGAAGTCCATGGTCTTGTAGGGCCGGTCCCATTCGCCCAGCACGCCCAGGCGCTTGAAGTCGGCCATCTGCTGGGCGATCTGCTCGGTGGCGAAGGCGCGGCTCTTGGCCTGCATGGCGTCGCGCGGCAGGTTGCGGCCGTGCAGCTTCTCGATGGCGTTCTCGATCGGCAGGCCGTGGCAGTCCCAGCCCGGGATGTACTGCGCGTCCAGGCCCTTGAGCTGGCGGGCCTTGACGATCATGTCCTTGAGCACCTTGTTGACGGCGTGGCCGATGTGGATCTGGCCGTTGGCGTAGGGTGGGCCGTCGTGCAGGATGAACTTCGGGGCACCGGCACGCGCGTCGCGCAGCTTCTTGTAGATGCCTTGCTCTTCCCACTCCTTGACCCAGCCCGGTTCGCGCTTGGGCAGGTCGCCACGCATGGGGAAGGGCGTGTCGGGCAGGTTCAGCGTGGCGCGGTAATCAACTTTGTTGTCGGTCATGGCAAACTTTTCGAGAGACGGGGCCACCCGGAGAGTCGGGCGTGCGGGGGCTGCGGAAGCGGGAGCAGGCGCGGGGCAAGGTGCGCCGGTGGTGCCCCGTCAAATTCGCCGGTCAAACCAGGCGCGTGCGGCATCACAGTCCCGGGTGATGCCTTGCGTGAGGGCATCGAGACTGTCGTACTTCAGTTCGTCGTGCAGTTTGTGCAGCAGTTCCACGTGGATGATTTTACCGTAGGCCCCCTCGGCGCCCAGCGTGGCCGGCCAGTCCAGGCAATGGGTCTCCAGCAGCACCCGGCCACCGTTGACGTCGCTCGGATCCAGCGAGGGCCGCACGCCCAGATTGGCCACGCCGCGCAGGGGCTGGCCGTAGGCTCCCACGCTCGGCACGGAGGTGTCCCCGCTGCCCGCCTTGGGGTGGCCCGGCGGCGGCTCGGTCAGGCCGTGCACCAGCACGGCGAAGATGCCGCTGGCGGCCGGCTTCCAGTGGGCGAAGCGCAGGTTCAGGGTCTTGAAGCCGAGTTCGCGGCCGAGCTTGCGCCCGTGCAGCACATGACCCGAGATGTGGTACGGATGGCCCAGCAGCCGGGCCGCATCGTCCATGCGGCCTTCGGCCAGGGCCGTGCGCACGGCCGAGCTGGAGACGCGCAGGCCGTGGACCTCGTAGCTGTTCATGCGCGCCACGTCGAAGCCCTGCTGTGTGCCGGCGGCGTCGAGCATGGCGTAATCGCCGGCGCGCCTGGCGCCGAAGCGGAAGTCATCTCCCACGAGCACATAGCGCGCGCCCAGGCCGCGGACCAGCACGTCGTCGATGAAGGCCTGGGGACTGAGGTCGGCCAGGCGGGCGTCGAAGGGCAGGATGACCACCTGATCGATGCCGCAGCGCTCCAGGTCGCTGAGCTTGTCGCGCAGGGTGGCGATGCGGGCCGGTGCCAACGCGGCGTTTGTCGTGACGCCGGCAAAGTAGTCGCGCGGATGCGGCTCGAAGGTCAGCGCGCAACTGGGCACGCCGCGTTGGGCGGCCTCGCTGCGCAGCAGCGCCAGCATGGCCTGGTGGCCGCGGTGCACGCCATCGAAATTGCCGATGGTGAGGGCGCACGCGGGAGCGATGCCCGGGTGGTGGAAGCCGCGGAAAACCTTCATGGGCGATGGATTGATATCTTTTTGATAGCGGACCGGATTGACAGCAAAAGCAAGGCTCTTGCAATCAAATCGGGGTATATTGTGTCCGAATGGCGAGGCAGACAGGCCCGGCCGGTCTGCCGCAGACGCAAGCGTTCCGTTTGAATGGCTTTTAGCCGGTCAGGAGGCGTGGTTTGAAGGTCTTGAAGCTGTCGGCCCAGGGGCTGCCCCAATCCTGGATTTCGCTCGAGGAGGCGGTGCTGCACTATGCCGCCGACGAGGTGCGCTGGGAAGCGGGCGGGGAGATCGCCGTCTTCCATGGCGGGCACAACGCCATCACGGGCGAGCAGTCGGTCATTGCCGTCAACAGCATCATCGGCACCAAGGGCGTGCCCAACATCAACCCCTTCGAGCTGCGTCCGAGCCTCACCAACAGCAAGCTGTTCGCGCGTGACCGCAACATCTGCGCCTACTGTGGTGCGCATCACCATGAGACCGAGCTCACGCGCGAGCACATAATCCCCTTCGCCCATAGCGGGCAGGACCACTGGATGAACGTGGTCACGGCCTGCCGGGCCTGCAACCACCGCAAGAGCAGCCGCACGCCCGAGCAAGCCGGCATGCCCCTGCTCTACGCGCCCTACGTGCCCAGCCTCTGGGAAGACTTCATCCTGCGCAACCGCCGCATCCTGGCCGACCAGATGGAGTTTCTGATGGCGCACGTGCCACGCTCGTCCCGACTTCTTTCCTGAGCCTGCGTCCCCATCCAACTCTCACGACTGCATAACGCGGTCATCGTTATGCTGCTCTTCG
>JAYNNS010000054.1:0-6906 GCA_038112835.1 Curvibacter sp.
ATTGCAGCCATCCGAAGAGCGGGGCGCTCGTCATCGGCGGGTAGGCGCGGGTGAGGTTCTGGAACAGGTGGTGGTGGGTGTTGACCAGGCCTGGGGTGACGAGGCAGCCACCGGCGTCGATGATGCGCTCCTGCAGCGACTTGGCCGAGAAACCGCCGAAGACCACGGAGTGCGTGGCGCCGATGCGCGCGCAGGCCTGCATGGCCACCACGCCCTCGATGGTCATGGGCATGTAGATCAGGACGCGGTCGCCCTTCTTGATGCCCTGAGCCTTGAGCGCATTGGCGAACTGGCTGACCTTGGCCAGCAGCTCCTTGTAGCTGACCTTGGTGACCGCACCGTCGTCCGCCTCGAAGATGATGGCCGTCTTGTGCTCGACCGGCGTGCCCATGTGCTTGTCCAGGCAGTTGGCCGAGGCGTTGAGCTCGCCGTCCTCGAACCACTTGTAGAAGGGCTTGTTGGACTGGTTCAGGGTCTTGGTGAAAGGCTTGGCCCAGACCAGGTTCTCGCGTGCCAGCCGGGCCCAGGTGCCCTCGAAATCCTTCTCGAAGGTCTCGCACATGGCCTGGTACTGGGCCATGCCGGAGACACGTGCGGCCTTGACGACCGAGGCGGCCGGGGGGAAGACACGGTTCTCGACCAGGACGGACTCGATGGCGGACGAAGACGAACTCATGGCTTGTTTCCTCAAATGGTTTTAGGGAGCGCCCGAGACTGTCGGGGCTGGCGCTTACAGGTCACTGACTGGGGCCGGTACCGCGGCGCATCCGGCAATGTACCGAATCCCGGGGGAGCTGCAAATGCAGCCTAAAATCCGCGGTCTAGATAGAAACCCCAAGCTTCTCCATGTCGAGCCCCGAACCGTCCAAGACCTCGCCCCTGCGCCCCCTGCCCTCCTTCATCTTCGCCAGCCGCTGGCTGCAGCTACCGCTGTACCTGGGCCTGATCGCGGCCCAGGGTGTCTACGTCTTCCACTTCTGGGTCGAGCTCGTGCATCTGCTCGAAGCCGCCTTCGGCAGCCAGGCCGCCCTGCAGGCCCTGGTGACCAGCATCGGCTACAAGGAGACGGCCAACATCACGAGCCTGAACGAGACCATCATCATGCTGGTGGTGCTGGCCCTGATCGACGTGGTCATGATCTCCAACCTGCTGATCATGGTCATCGTCGGCGGCTACGAGACCTTCGTCAGCCGCATGCACCTGGAAGGCCACCCGGACCAGCCCGAATGGCTGAGCCACGTCAACGCCTCGGTGCTCAAGGTCAAGCTGGCGACGGCCATCATCGGCATCTCCTCGATCCACCTGCTCAAGACCTTCATCAACGCGGCCAACTACAGCGAGACCGTGATGATGTGGCAGACCCTGATCCACATCACCTTCCTGCTCAGCGCCATCGCCATCGCCTACACCGACAAGCTGCTCAGCGGCAGCGCCCACGCGGATCACTGACCCCTCCCCAGCCGAGACCCTGACCATGACCACGATCATCAAGCAAGCCGACCTGATCGAATCGATCGCCGGCGCCCTGCAGTACATCAGCTACTACCACCCGTCCGACTACATCGCCCACCTGGCTCGCGCCTATGCGCGCGAGCAGAGCCCGGCCGCCAAGGATGCGATCGCGCAGATCCTGACCAACAGCAAGATGAGCGCCATCGGCCACCGCCCGATCTGCCAGGACACGGGCATCGTCAACGTCTTCCTCAAGGTCGGCATGAACGTGCGCTTCGACGGCTTCACCGGCAGCCTGGAAGATGCCATCAACGAGGGCGTGCGCCGCGGCTACAACCATCCGGACAACATGCTGCGCGCCAGCGTGCTGGCCGACCCGCACTTCGCGCGCAAGAACACCAAGGACAACACGCCCGCGGTCATCTTCACCGAGATCGTGGCCGGCGACACCTTGGACGTCACCGTGGCGGCCAAGGGCGGCGGCTCGGAGAACAAGTCCAAGATGGTCATGATGAACCCCAGCGACAGCCTGGTGGACTGGGTGCTCAAGACCGTGCCCACCATGGGTGCGGGCTGGTGCCCGCCCGGCATGCTGGGCATCGGCATCGGCGGCACGGCCGAGAAGGCCGTCCTGATGGCCAAGGAAAGCCTGATGGAAGACATCGACATGTACGAGCTGCAGGCCAAGGCCGCCAAGGGCGAAAAGCTCACGCAGGTGGAAGAGCTGCGCCTAGAGCTCTACGAGAAAGTCAACGCCCTGGGCATCGGCGCGCAAGGCCTGGGCGGCCTGACCACCGTGCTGGACGTGAAGATCAGGATGTACCCCACGCACGCGGCCAGCAAGCCCGTGGCCATGATCCCCAACTGTGCGGCCACGCGCCACGCGCATTTCGTCATGGACGGCTCGGGCCCGGTCTACCTGGATCCGCCCAGCCTGGACCTGTGGCCCGATGTCAACTGGACCCCCGACACCCAGAAGAGCAAGCGCGTGGACCTGAACCGGCTCACGAAGGAGGAAGTCGCCAGCTGGAAACCGGGCGACACCCTGCTGCTCAACGGCAAGATGCTGACAGGTCGCGACGCCGCGCACAAGCGCATCGCCGACATGCTGTCCAAGGGCGAAAAGCTGCCGGTGGACTTCACCAACCGCGTCATCTACTACGTGGGCCCCGTGGACCCCGTGCGCGAAGAGGCCGTGGGCCCCGCCGGTCCGACCACGGCCACACGCATGGACAAGTTCACCGAGACCATGCTCAGCCAGACCGGCCTGATCGCCATGATCGGCAAGGCCGAGCGCGGCCCCGAGGCCATCGAGGCCATCCGCAAGCACAAGAGCGCCTACCTCATGGCCGTGGGCGGCGCTGCCTACCTGGTCAGCAAGGCCATCAAGACTGCCCAGGTGGTGGGCTTCGAGGACCTGGGCATGGAAGCGATCTACGAGTTCGACGTGGTCGACATGCCCGTCACCGTGGCTGTGGATGCCGGCGGCACCAGCGCGCACATCACCGGCCCGGCCGAGTGGAGCCAGCGCATCGCCAGCGGCGAGTTCAAGGGCATCGCGCTGGCCACGGCCTGATCTTGACGCGTCCGGTCGGCGTCTTCGACAGCGGCATCGGCGGCCTGAGCGTGCTGCGCGCGCTGCGCGCCGAGCTGCCGCACCAGGCCTTCGTCTACCTGGCCGACAGCGGGCACGCGCCCTATGGCGAGCGTGATGCCGCCCACGTGATCGCGCGTTCGCGCGCCCTCACGCAGCACCTGCGCCAGGCCCACGACATCCAGGCCCTGGTCGTGGCCTGCAACACCGCCACGGCGGCAGCCATCGAGCTGCTGCGCGAGGAGCACCCGGATCTGCCCATCGTGGGCCTGGAACCCGCGCTCAAGCCCGCTGCCCAGATCAGCCGCAACAAGCGCGTGGGCGTGCTGGCCACGCGCGGCACGCTGCAGAGCGCCAAGTTCCGTGCCCTGCAGCAGTCCCTGGCGAGCCAGGCGGATTTCGTGCTGCGCGCCTGCGATGGTCTGGCCGATGCCTTCGAACGCCAGGTCCGACCACGCATCGCGTCCCTGGCCCGTGAGCACCTGGCCGCCCTGGGCCCCTGCGGTCCGGCTGCCCATGCGATCGACACTGTGGTGCTGGGCTGCACCCACTACCCCCTGATCCAGCCCCTGCTGCAGTCCCTGCTCGGTCCGGAAGTGACGCTGGTGGAAAGCGGTGCCCCTGTGGCGCGGCAGACCCGTCGCGTATTACCGCAGGTAGTGGAAACAGGCCTGCCCGCGCTGCACTGGTCCACCACCGGCCAGGCGCACGAATTGCAGACTGCCGTGCAGTGCTGGCTGCAGCAGCAGGTCGACGTCGACACGCTGGAGTTCTGAGGCGCCACGCGCCTATTTGCGGCGGCCCGCCCGGTATTCCCAGGGTGGGATGGGCTGCTTGTCACGCCACAGCCCGGTCCGCAGCAGCCGGGCATCCTCCTGGGCGGCCGCATAGGCCTGCCGGTCGGCCTCGGGCAGGGCTTGGGCACGTGCGGAGGCATACCAGACCGCGCCGGCCTGCAGCTGCACCATGCCGAGATCGCGCCCCTCGACGCGCACCCGGCCGACGCGTGGGCTGCCGCTGCCTGAGCCCTCCACCGTCACATGGCGCTGGAAGGCCAGCTCGCGCAGCGAATCCAGTGCACGCTGGCCATAGGCCTGGAATTTCTCGGGCGCATCCACGCCGGCCAGGCGTACCGTGTGCTGGACCTTCTTCTCGTCACGGATGCGCAGGGTGTCGCCGCTGAGTACCGCCACCACCTGGCCCTGCAGGGTCCAGGCCTGCGCCACCGATCCCGTGCACAGGATGCCCAGCAGGACGAGGAAGGACAGGAAGGATCTCATGGAGATCGAGGATGTGTTGATGGTCGGGGCGAGACGATTCGAACGTCCGACCCTCTGCTCCCAAAGCAGATGCGCTACCAGGCTGCGCTACGCCCCGACAAGGCACATATTCTACCGGGACACGTCTGCTGCTTGGGTGCCGGACCAGTAGTCATGCGCTACAGTTTCCCGCATGCGCCCACGCCCCTTTCCCCTGCCCTGGCTCGAGCCCGGCGAGGACTTTCCGCCGCCCGAGCAGGCCTGGGGCCCCGAGTCGGAAGCGCCGGGGCTGCTGGCCGCCGGTGGCCAGCTCGATGTGGCCACACTGCAGCGCGCCTATGCGCACGCCATCTTCCCCTGGTTCAGTGCAGGCCAGCCCCTCCTCTGGTGGAGCACCGACCCGCGCATGGTGCTGAGGGTGGCAGACTTCCGTCTGCACCGCTCGCTGCGTAAGACGCTGCAGAAGTTCATCGCCACCCCCGGCTGCGAGGTCCGTATCGATACGGCCTTCGAGGCCGTCCTCCAGGCCTGCGCCGGCAGCCCGCGTCCCGGACAGGACGGGACCTGGATCGTGCCGGCCATGGTGCAGGCCTATACGGCGCTGCACCGCGCCGGCCTGGCCCACAGCGTGGAAACCTGGGTGGACGGCCAGCTCGTCGGTGGCCTCTATTGCGTGGCCCTGGGCCGGGCCGTCTATGGCGAGTCGATGTTCGCGCGCGCCAGCGATGCGTCCAAGATCGCGCTGGCGGGCTTGGTGGCCTTCTGCCGCGCGCACGGCATCGGGCTGATCGACTGCCAGCAGAATACGGCCCACCTGGCCTCGCTGGGAGCCCGCGAAATCCCGCGTGTGGATTTTTTGCGCCACATCGAGGTCGCACGCCACGAGGCCGCGCCCCGCTGGGAATTCCAGCCCCTATACTGGCAAGCACTGCTGACGCCTTCCTCGGAACCGACGTGACGCACCTCAAGGATCTGCCCCTCCAGAGCCTGCAGTTCTATGCCACGGCGCCTTACCCGTGCAGCTACTTGGGCGGGCGGCTCGCGCGCTCCCAGGTGGCCACGCCCAGCCACCTGATCAACAACTCCACCTACTCCGGCCTTGTCAGCCAGGGCTTTCGCCGCAGCGGCATGTTCACCTACCGCCCGCACTGCGATGGCTGCCAGGCCTGCGTCCCCCTGCGGGTGCGGGTGCCGGATTTCCAGCCCAGCCGCAGCCAGCGCCGGGCCTGGAAGCAGCACCAGGGCCTGCTGGCCCGGGTGACACGCCTGTGTTTCGTGCCCGAGCACTACCAGCTCTACCTGCGCTACCAGAACGGTCGCCATGCCGGTGGCGGCATGGACCAGGACAGCATCGACCAGTACACGCAATTCCTGCTGCAAAGCCGGGTCAACTCGCGCCTGGTCGAGTTTCGCGAAGCCCTGCCAGACGGCAGCCCTGGCGCCCTGCGCATGGTGTCGGTGCTCGATGTGCTGGACGATGGCCTGTCGGCGGTCTACACCTTCTACGAGCCCGACGTTGCCGCCAGCTACGGCACCTACAACGTGCTCTGGCAGATCGAGCAGGCCCGCCAGCTCGGACTCCCCCATGTCTACCTGGGCTACTGGATCGAAGACAGCCCCAAGATGAACTACAAGGCCCGCTTCGGGCCGCACGAGCTGTTGCATCAGGGGCGCTGGCAGAGGCCGGCCGGGCACGAAATCGACGTGCCGCGCCCCAAAGAGTGATTTCACGAGGTAAAATCGGACGCGTATGCAGGAGAGCGCCCGATGAAGAAGAAAGACCCGGATGCGGTCGCCACACCGACCGTGCAGGTGATCGAACGCATGTTCACCCTGATGGACGTGCTCGCCTCGCGTGAGGACGCCATCTCCCTCAAGGAGATCAGCGAAAAGACCGGGCTGCACCCCTCCACGGCCCACCGCATTCTCAACGACCTGGCCAGCGGACGCTATGTGGACCGCCCCCAGCCTGGCACCTACCGCCTGGGCATGCGCCTGCTGGAGCTGGGCAATCTGGTCAAGGCGCGCCTGAACGTGCGCGATGCGGCCATCGCCCCCATGCGCGAACTGCATCGCCAGATCCAGCAGCCGGTGAACCTGAGCATGCGCCAGGGCGACGAGATCGTCTACATCGAGCGCGCCTACAGCGAACGCTCGGGCATGCAGGTGGTGCGCGCCATCGGCGGGCGCGCACCGCTGCACCTGACCTCCGTGGGCAAGCGCGTCCTGGCCGACGACGATCCCCAGCGCGTGCGCGCCTACGCCACGCGCACCGGCCTGGCCGGCCACACCAAGAACAGCATCACGCAGCTGCCCGTGCTCGAACGCGAACTCTCCAAGGTGCGCCAGTACGGCGTGGCCCATGACGACGAGGAGCTGGAACTGGGCGTGCACTGCATGGCCGCCGGCATCCACGACGACCAGGGCAAACTGGTGGCCGGACTCTCGATCTCGGCCCCCACCGGTCGCCTGGACAAGGACTGGCTGCCCCGCCTTGTCGCCTACGCAGAAAAAGCGGGCGTAAACCTTGACATTCCCGATGTGTCATCCTATACGTAAGTAATACGTAATGTTGCTCGTCATCCCCATCAGCTCCAGCGG
>JAYNNS010000054.1:6916-12461 GCA_038112835.1 Curvibacter sp.
CGCGCATGCTGGGTTACCAGCCGGGCGCCGAGAAACGCTGAAGGGCGCCGCAGCGCCCTTCCTGGTCCGTTGGCAGGTGCTGCTTGCCTGCCTCAGAGCAGGCGGGTGATCGGCGCCCCGGTCTGGTTGTCGGTCACGGGAACGACCTGCTGCTTGCCCGGGATCGACTCGACCCAGCGGCGCACGCGCTCGGCATCCCCCAGGCGGCTGAGCTTGCCCGCCGAATCCAGGAACACCATGATCACGTTGCGGCCCGCCACCTTGACCTGCATCACCAGGCACTGGCCGGCCTCGGAGATATAGCCGGTCTTCTGCAGACCGATCTCCCAACGCGGATTGAGCACCAGACGGTTGGTGTTGCCGAACATCAGCTTGCGACGGCCATCGGCCACCTGGTGGGCATGCGAAGTGGAGTAGACGCGCAGCAGCTCGTCCTCGGACGCCACATCGACCAGCAGGGCCAGGTCGCGGGCGCTCGACTTGTTCTTGCTCGACAGCCCGGTCGGCTCGACAAAACGCGTGTCATGCATGCCCAGCAGCTGGGCCTTGGCATTCATCATCTCGACGAAGACATTGAGGCCACCCGGATAGGTGCGACCCAGGGCATGGGCCGCGCGGTTCTCGCTGGACATCAGGGCCAGGTGCAGCAGTTCGCCCCGCGTCAGCGTGGCACCGATGCGCAGGCGGGACGTGCTGCCCTTCTCGGTGTCCACATCGTCACGGGTGATGGTGATGGCCTCGTCCAGCGGCAGATCGGCCTCGCTGATCAGCAGGGCCGTCATCAGCTTGGTCAGCGAGGCGATGGGCAGCACGGCATCCTCGTTCTTGCTGAAGAGCACCTCCTGGGTCTCCTGGTCGACCACATAGGCCACGCTGGAGCGCAGCGACAGGGGATCGGGCGCGCCGTGCAGACCCGCACGCATGCCGTCCGAAGGACGGGTGGGGCGCGCGGGGGCCGCACGCTTGACATACACCCGGCGCTTGGCTTCAGCCCCGGATTTCTTGGCCGTGGCATTCTTGCCCGAGCCTTGGGACTGGGCGGAAACAGTCACGGGTACCGCAGCGAGCATGGCCAGCATGACAGCACCCACCCAGAAAAAATGACGCAAATGTTTCACCCGCACGCCCCTGCCCCACAAAAAACGGGTGCCAGGGAAACTTGGCACCTTCAGGGGCGAGGTTATACCGAAAATATCATGAAGGATCAAGCACTTGGCGTCGTTTTCTCAACACATGCTTACAAGTTACGAATCGACGTCAGCCTTGCGCCGCTACACGATCCGCCTTGCTGTGCAGCTTGTTGAGCGCGCTCAGGTAGGCCTTGGCCGATGCCACGACGATGTCCGGATCGGCCCCCACACCATTGACCACCCGGCCGCTGTTCTGCAGGCGCACCGTCACCTCGCCCTGGCTCTCGGTGGAGCCACTGATGGCATTGACCGAGTAGAGCACCATCTCGGCTCCGCTTTTCACATGCGATTCGATGGCCTTGAGCGAGGCATCGACCGGGCCGTTGCCATCGGACTCGCCATGCACCTCGCGGCCCTCCACCGTGAAGACGATGGCGGCATGGGGACGCTCGCCCGTCTCGCTGTGCTGCGCCAGGGAGACGAAGCCGTATTGCTCCTTTTCGCTCGTGACGCTTTCGTCGCTGACCAGGGCCAGGATGTCCTCATCGAAGATCTCGCTCTTGCGATCGGCCAGTTCCTTGAACTTGGCGAAGGCCGTGTTCAGCTCGGTCTCGCTCTCCAGCGCGACGCCCAGATCCTGCAGGCGCTGCTTGAAGGCATTGCGGCCGCTGAGCTTGCCCAGCACGATCTTGTTGGCGCTCCAGCCCACGTCCTCCGCGCGCATGATCTCGTAGGTATCACGCGCCTTGAGCACGCCGTCCTGGTGGATGCCGGACGCATGGGCGAAGGCATTGGCACCGACCACGGCCTTGTTGGGCTGCACCACGAAGCCCGTGGTCTGGCTCACCATGCGGCTGGCCGGCACGATCTGCGAGGTGTCGATGCCGACATCCAGGCTGAAATAGTCACGGCGTGTGCGCACGGCCATGACGATCTCCTCCAGGCTGCAGTTGCCGGCGCGCTCACCCAGGCCGTTGATGGTGCACTCGACCTGGCGGGCACCGCCGATCTTCACGCCGGCGAGCGAATTGGCCACCGCCATGCCCAGGTCATTGTGGCAATGCACCGACCAGATGGCCTTGTCGGCGTTGGGCACACGCTCGCGCAGGGTCTTGATGAAGTTGCCGTAGAGCTCGGGGATGGCGTAGCCCACCGTGTCGGGAATGTTGATGGTGGTCGCACCCTCCTTGATGACGGCCTCGACGACGCGGCACAGGAAGTCCATCTCGGAGCGGTAGCCGTCCTCGGCGCTGAACTCGACGTCAGCCACCTGGTTGCGGGCAAAGCGCACGGCCAGCTTGGCCTGCTCCAGCACCTGCTCGGGCGACATGCGCAGTTTCTTCTCCATGTGCAACGGCGAGGTGGCGATGAAGGTGTGGATGCGGGCGCGGTTGGCCCCCTTGAGGGCTTCGGCCGCGCGCGAGATGTCACGATCGTTGGCACGCGACAGCGAGCAGATCGTGGAGTCCTTGATGGCGTTGGCAATGGCCTGCACGGCCTCGAAGTCGCCATTGGAACTGGCGGCAAAGCCGGCCTCGATGACATCCACCTTCAGGCGCTCGAGCTGGCGGGCGATGCGCAGCTTCTCGTCCTTGGTCATGGACGCGCCAGGCGACTGCTCGCCATCGCGCAAGGTGGTGTCGAAAATGATCAGTTGGTCAGCCATCTTTTGCTCCTGTTCGCTGGACGCCCGCAGCTCGAAAACGAAAACCTAAAACAAAAGGCCCGCTGCGGGTGCATACGGGCCTTGGGTTGGAATGCGCGTGCGCTACCGGAACCGCCCGTGTTGGCAGGTCAGCAGTAGTGCTAGCGCGAGGAATTTCATGGCGTCAATGTAGCACAAAAGTCCGGACAGGTGATAGGGATCGCCTATACCGTCGTTTAGTGGTGCAGCCCCCGCTCGTCCGGCTCGTCGGTCGAAGTGCTGATGACGCTGACCGGCTGTCCCTTGAGCTTGCGCCAGGCGTAGACCGCGTAACCACTGAGCCCGTAGACCACAAAGACGCCGAACAGCACGGTGGCCGGATCGATGGTGACCACGGCGATGCCCAGCACGATCAGAATGACCACGGCAAAGGGCACGCTCTTCTTCATGCTCAGGTCCTTGAAACTGTAGAACGGCACGTTGCTCACCATGGTCAGACCGGCATAGAGCGCCAGCGCGAACATGGGCCAGGCCACCACGGCAGGATCCACGCCCCACTCCGTCATGATCCAGATGAAGCCCGTGACCAGCGCGGCAGCCGCCGGCGAGGGCAGGCCCTGGAAATAGCGCTTGTCCACCACAGCGGTGTTGACGTTGAAGCGCGCCAGCCGCAAGGCGGCACAGGCGCAATAGACGAAAGCTGCCACCCAGCCCCAGCGCCCCAGACCCCGCAAGGCCCACTCGTAGGCCACCAGGGCCGGCGCGGCACCGAAGGACACCATGTCCGAGAGCGAATCCATCTGCTCACCAAAGGCGCTCTGGGTGTTGGTCATGCGCGCGACGCGCCCGTCCAGGCTGTCGAGCACCATGGCGCAGAAGATGCCGATGGCAGCCAGGTCGTAGCGGCTGTTCATGGCCATGACGATGGCATAGAAGCCGCCGAATAGAGCCGCGAGTGTGAACAGGTTGGGCAGGATATAGATGCCCTTGCGGCGCTTGCGCACCACCACGCCGGCCTCCTCGCCCACCGGCTGCTGCGGTGTGTCATCCATGGCTTACCCCATTCGACTGTGTCATTCTTTGCATTCCATACATTGCGGTCATGCCGGCAAGTGTAAGCCAGCCCCCGGATATCCCCATAAAACAAGGCCACCGAAGTGGCCTTGTTCCGTGGATGCGCGATCCGGTCAGTTGCGGGTCTGGTCGACCAGCTTGTTCTTGGCGATCCAGGGCATCATGGCGCGCAGCTGGCCACCCACCTTCTCGATGCTGTGGTCGGCCGTGTTGCGGCGACGGGCCGTCATGCTGGGGTAGCCGGTACGGCCCTCCAGGATGAACATCTTGGCGTAATCACCGTTCTGAATGCGCTTGAGCGCGTTGCGCATGGCCACACGCGACTGCTCGTTGATCACCTCGGGGCCGGTCACGTACTCGCCGTACTCCGCGTTGTTGGAGATCGAGTAGTTCATGTTGGCGATGCCGCCCTCGTAGATCAGGTCCACGATGAGCTTGAGCTCGTGCAGGCACTCGAAGTAGGCCATCTCGGGGGCGTAGCCGGCCTCGACCAGGGTCTCGTAACCCATCTTGATCAGCTCGACGGCACCGCCGCACAACACGGCCTGCTCGCCGAACAGGTCGGTCTCGGTCTCTTCCTTGAAGTTGGTCTCGATGATGCCGGCCTTGCCGCCGCCATTGGCCATGGCGTAGGACAGGGCCAGGTCACGGGCCTTGCCGCTCTTGTCCTGGTGCACGGCCACCAGGTGGGGCACGCCGCCACCCTGGGTGTAGGTGGAACGCACGGTGTGGCCGGGGGCCTTGGGCGCCACCATCCACACGTCCAGATCGGCGCGCGGCACGACCTGGTTGTCGTGCACGTTGAAGCCGTGGGCGAAGGCCAGCGAGGCGCCCTTCTTGATGTTGGGGGCGACGTTGTTGGTGTAGACCTCGGCGATCTGCTCGTCGGGCAGCAGGATCATGACCACGTCGGCAGCCTTGACCGCGTCGTTCACTTCCATCACGGTCAGGCCGGCCTTGCCGACCTTGTCCCACGAGGCACCGCCCTTGCGCAGGCCGACCACGACCTTCACGCCGCTGTCGTTCAGGTTCTGGGCGTGGGCATGGCCCTGGCTGCCGTAGCCGATGATGGCCACGGTCTTGCCCTTGATCAGGCTGAGGTCACAGTCCTTGTCGTAGAAAACTTTCACTTCTTTCTCCTAGGTAAAACTTGGTTGTTCAGACGCGCAGGATGCGCTCGCCGCGGCCGATGCCGCTGCTGCCGGTACGCACCGTCTCGAGGATGGCGCCACGATCGATGGCCTCGAGGAAGGCATCGTTCTTGGACTGGTCGCCTGTCATCTCGATGGTGTAGCTCTTGTCGGTGACGTCGATGATACGGCCACGGAAGATGTCGGCCATGCGCTTCATCTCCTCGCGTTCCTTGCCCACCGCGCGCACCTTGACCATCATGAGTTCGCGCTCGATGTAGGCCCCCTCGGTCAGGTCCACCACCTTCACCACCTCGATGAGGCGGTTCAGGTGCTTGGTGATCTGCTCGATCACGTCATCCGAGCCGGTGGTCTGGATGGTCATGCGCGAGAGGCTGGCATCCTCGGTCGGCGCCACGGTCAGGGATTCGATGTTGTAGCCGCGAGCCGAGAACAGGCCCACGACGCGGGAGAGAGCGCCGGGCTCGTTCTCCAGCAAAACGGCAATGATGTGTTTCATGTGCGATTCCTCTTTTCGCCGCCCTCCCCCGTGCACGGTAATGCAC
>JAYNNS010000055.1:0-3285 GCA_038112835.1 Curvibacter sp.
GCTTGATGCCGTGCACGATGTAGCCCTTCTCCAGCAGGAACTCCGCCAAGTAAGAGCCGTCCTGGCCGGTGATACCTGTGACTAGTGCGACTTTTTTTGCCATGTCCTCGTTTCCACAATTACTATTTGCGTCCGTAGGTGTCTTCAAATCGGACGATGGCATCTGCGCCGAGATACGCGCCACTCTGAACCTCGATGATCTCCAGCGGGACCAGACCTGGGTTGGCCAGGCGATGCACCCGGCCAATGGGGATGTAGGTGCTCTGGTTCTCGCCCAGCATCATGACCTGCTCGCCATTGGTCACCTCGGCCGTTCCGCTGACCACCACCCAGTGCTCGGCGCGGTGGTGGTGCATCTGCAGCGAGAGCGAGGCACCGGGCTTGACCATGATGCGCTTGACCTGGAAACGCTCACCCATGTCGATGCTGTCGTACCAGCCCCAGGGGCGCGCCACGCGCCGGTGCTGCACGGCCTGGGACGCGTCCAGCATCTCCAGCTTGGCCACGACCTCTTTGACTGCCTCGGCATGGGCAGGGTCGACCACCAGCAGGGCGTCGGGCGTGTCGATGATCAGCAGCCCCTGAGTGCCCAGGGCCACCACGGGGCGCTGCCCACCGGCGTGGATATAGGTATCCTTCGCGCGCAGGTGATGGGCATGGCTTGCCTCGCCGCCCTTACGGTTGCCGTCCGCATCCGGCTCGGCGAGTTGCGCCACGGCGTTCCAGCTGCCCACGTCGCTCCAGACGCCAGCAAAGGGATAGACGCTGACGTTGTCCGCCTGCTCCATCACCGCGTAGTCGATGGACTGGCTGCGGCAGCCGGCGAAGACCTGCGCATCGGGGCGCAGAAACAGGCCGTCGCGTTGCGGCGCCTGCATGGCCCGCCGGCAGACGTCCAGGATATCGGGCGCATGCGCCTGCAATGCCTGCAGCAGATCGACCGCACGCATGAGAAAGATGCCGGCGTTCCAGAGGTACTGGCCGCTGGCGAGGAATTCGAGCGCCTTGTCCTGGGCCGGCTTCTCGACGAAACGGACCACTTCGAAACCAGCGCCAGATACCGACCCCTTCTGGATATAGCCATAGGCCGTGCTGGGGAAGCTCGGCTGTACGCCGAAGGTCACCAGACGGCCGGCCTGCGCCGCACTCGCCGCACCCTGCACCATGGCGCAGAAAGCCGCCGCGTCGGGGATGTGATGGTCCGCGGGGCAGAAGAGTAGCAAGGCCTCGGCCGGCGCCGCGAGCGCAGCCAAGGCCATGGCCGCGGCGGTGTTCTTCGCCTGCGGCTCCAGGATCTGGCGCACACGCAGACCTGCCTGCGCCGCCACATCGGCGACCAGGAAGCGGTGCTCCTCGGCCGCCACGCAGGTGATGGCTTCGGTCTGGCCCGCAGCCAGCGGCGCCACGCGCTCCAGCGTGAGCTGCAGCAGCGACTTGTCTCCCAGCAGGGGAATGAACTGCTTGGGGAAGGCCTTGCGCGACAACGGCCACAGGCGCGTGCCGCTGCCGCCGCAGAGGATGACCGGATGGATCACGACTGTCACAGGTACACCTCGGCCTGCGCTAGCGACACGCCCTGCTGGTCCTTGCCTGAGAGCACGGGCGCGCCTGTCAGCGGCCATTCGATGCCGATGGCCGGGTCGTTCCAGGCGATGCAGCGCTCGTGCTCGGGCGCGTAGTAATCGGTGGTCTTGTAGAGGAAGTCGGCCGACTCGCTGGTGACCAGGAAGCCGTGCGCGAAACCCGCAGGCACCCAGAGCTGCCGGTGGTTGCTCTCACTCAATTCCACGCCCACCCAGCGCCCATAGGTCGGCGACGACCTGCGCACATCCACCGCCACGTCATACACGCTGCCGCGCACCACGCGCACCAGCTTGCCCTGGGGCTGCTTGAGCTGGTAGTGCAGCCCGCGCAGCACGCCCCGGGCACTGCGGCTGTGGTTGTCCTGCACGAAGTTCAGGTCCAGGCCCGTCGCTTGAGCGAAGGCACGCGCGTTGTAGCTCTCGAAGAAGAAGCCGCGCGCATCCCCGAACACCTTGGGTTCGAGAATGAGGACTTCAGGAATCGCCGTGGGGATGGCTTGCATGCTCAGGCCCTGCGTTTTTCCTGCAGCAGACGCAGCAGGTATTGCCCGTAGCCGTTCTTGGCCAGGGGCTGGGCCAGCTTCTCCAACTGCTCGTCGCCGATCCAGCCATGGCGCCAGGCGATTTCCTCGGGACAGGCGATCTTCAGGCCCTGGCGGTGTTCCAGGGTGGCGATGAACTGGCTGGCCTCCAGCAGGCTGTCGTGCGTGCCCGTGTCCAGCCAGGCATAGCCGCGCTGCATGATCTGCACGCTGAGCTGGCCGCGCTCCAGGTACATCTGGTTGACGGTGGTGATTTCCAGCTCGCCGCGCGCACTGGGCTGGACGGCCTTGGCGATGTCCACCACCTGCTCGTCATAGAAATACAGGCCGGTGACCGCGTAGTGGCTCTTGGGCGCCTTGGGCTTCTCTTCGATGCTGCGGGCTTTGCCTTGCGCATCGAAGTCCACCACGCCATAGCGCTCGGGATCGTTGACGTGGTAGGCGAAGACCGTCGCACCGCTTGTCTTGGCATCGGCGGCGCCCAGCAAGCCCTGGAAGTCGTGGCCGTAGTAGATGTTGTCACCCAGCACCAGCGCGCTCGGGCTGCGGCCCACGAAATGCTCGCCGATGATGAAGGCCTGCGCCAGCCCGTCCGGGCTGGGCTGCACCGCGTACTGCAGGTTCAGGCCCCACTGGCTGCCGTCACCCAGCAGTTGCTGGAAGCGCGGCGTATCCTGCGGCGTGCTGATGAGCAGGATGTCGCGCATGCCGGCCAGCATCAGCGTGCTCAGCGGGTAGTAGACCATCGGCTTGTCGTAGACCGGCAGCAATTGCTTGCTGATGGCCAGGGTGGCCGGGTGCAGGCGTGTGCCGGAGCCGCCGGCGAGGATGATGCCCTTGCGTTGCGTCATGGGGTTTCCGTTCAAAGTATCTCGTCCAGCATGCGCGTCACGCCCGCCTGCCAGGGCGGCAGCGTCAGGCCGAAGGTGTGGCACAGCTTGCGGGTGTCCAGCCTTGAATTGTGGGGCCGCCGGGCTGGTGTCGGGTAGGCCGTGCTCGGGATCGCCCGCACCAGCTCCGGCCCGACCTTCAGGGGACGGCCGACAGCTCGGGCATGCGCCAGCACGAAACGCGCATAGCCATGCCAGCTGGTCTCGCCGGCCGCCGCCACGTGGTAGAGGCCCGAAGCCGTCAGCTCGTTGTGCCGCATGGGCGGCAGC
>JAYNNS010000055.1:3295-5798 GCA_038112835.1 Curvibacter sp.
GCCCCCGTGGGCGCGCCGATCTGGTCGTCGATCACGTTCAGCTGCTCGCGCTCGCCCGCCAGGCGCAGCATGGTCTTGGCAAAGTTGCCACCCCGCGCGCCATAGACCCAACTGGTGCGGAAGATCAGGTGCCGGCAGCCGCTGGCCGCAATGGCCTGCTCGCCCTCCAGCTTGGTGCGGCCGTAGACGCTGAGCGGCGCTGTGGGATCGCTCTCTTTCCAGGGCGTGCTGCCGCTGCCGTCGAACACGTAGTCGGTGCTGTAGTGGATCAGCCAGGCGTTGAGGGCCGCCGCCTCACGCGCCAGCACACTGGGCGCCTGGGCGTTGAGCAGGCTGGCGAGAGCCGGCTCGCTTTCGGCCTTGTCCACCGCCGTATGCGCCGCGGCATTGACGATCACTTGCGGCTGCACGGCCTGCACCGTGCGGGCCAGGCCCGCCAGATCGCTCAGATCACCGCACAGCCCATTCGCGCCCTGCCGGTCCAGCGCCACCACCTCGCCCAAGGGGGCCAGTGCGCGTTGCAGCTCCCAGCCGACCTGTCCGTTCTTGCCCAGCAAAAGAATCTTCATGGCAGGGATTGAGCCAGCGCACACCACGGAACCGGCTTCGCCGGGCCGTCGGTGTGGTCCCCCTTGGGGGATGACGCGCAGCGGCTCAGGGGGTCACTCATATTGTTTCTGCACCCAGTCGCGATAGGCGCCAGACTGCACATGGGCCACCCAGTCCGCATGGTCCAGGTACCACTGCACCGTCTTGCGGATGCCGGTCTCGAAGGTCTCGGCGGGCTTCCAGCCCAGCTCCTTTTCCAGCTTGCGCGCGTCGATGGCGTAACGCCGGTCGTGGCCCGGGCGATCCTTCACATAGCTGATCTGCTCGCGGTAGCTCTTGCCGTCGGCGCGCGGACGCAGTTCGTCGAGCAACGCGCACAGGGTCTGCACGATCTCGATATTGGGCTTCTCGTTCCAGCCGCCCACGTTGTAGACCTCGCCCAGCTCGCCGGCCGCGAGCACGCGGCGGATGGCGCTGCAGTGGTCGCGCACATAGAGCCAGTCGCGGACTTGAAGGCCATCGCCATAGACGGGCAACGGCTTGCCGGCCAGGGCGTTGACGATCATCAGCGGGATCAGCTTCTCCGGGAAGTGGAAGGGCCCATAGTTGTTGCTGCAGTTGGTGGTGAGCACCGGCAGGCCGTAGGTGTGGTGGTAGGCGCGCACCAGGTGGTCGCTGGCGGCCTTGCTCGCGCTGTAGGGGCTGTTGGGCTCGTAGCGGTGCTGCTCGGTGAAGGCGGGGGCCTGCGGCGCCAGCGAACCGTAGACCTCGTCGGTGGAGACATGCAGGAAGCGGAAGGCCGCCTTGTCAACCTCGGCCAGCCCCCCCCAGTAGGCACGCACGGCCTCCAGCAGCCGGAAGGTGCCGACGATATTGGTCTGGATGAAGTCCTCCGGGCCGTGGATGGAGCGGTCCACGTGCGACTCGGCGGCGAAATTGAGCACGGCACGCGGCCGGTGCTCGGCCAGCAGGCGCGCGAGCAGGGCGCCGTCGGCAATGTCGCCCTGCACGAAGACATGGCGCGGGTTGCCCTGCAGCGAGGCCAGGTTCTCCAGATTGCCGGCGTAGGTCAGCTTGTCCAGATTGAGCACCGGCTCGTCCGACTGCGCCAGCCAGTCCAGCACAAAGTTGGCACCGATAAAGCCGGCACCGCCCGTCACCAGAATCATGTGTTCCCCTGTCAGCCGGTGACGCCCCTGAAGCGGGCACCCCGGACGTTTGTCGAGTCGGAAATTATCCCATGGCGCCCTGGCGCTACGCCCCCTGGCGCCCGGCCCGTGGAGGGCGTACAGTGCCCCCAACATCCCAACCCCAAGGAGCCCGCCATGCCCAGCAAGCCCACCGCCAGCGACCAGCCCCCCGGCGCCGAGGCCGCACGCGACTCTGCCCATCAGATCTGGCTGGCCGGCCTGGGCGCCTTCACCCGGGCCCAGCAGGAGGGCAGCAAGGTCTTCGACGCCCTGGTGCAGGAAGGCCTGGCCATGCAGCGCAAGGCCCAGAGCACGGCCGAAGCCCGGCTCGCCGAAGCCAGCCAGAAGGTCAGCCATCTGGCGCAGGAATTCAGCCAGCGCGCCACCGGCCAGTGGAACCAGCTCGAAGGCCTGTTCGAGGAGCGTGTCGCCCGTGCGCTGGAGCGTCTGGGCATGCCCACGGCCCAGCAGGTGCAGGCACTGCAGGCCCGCATCGACGCGCTGGAAGCGCAGCGCAAGACCGCGGCGCCCCGGCCGGCCGCGAAAAAGGCCACCCCGGCCCGCAAGGCAGCCCCCAAGACCGCGCCCAGGACGGCACGCAAGGCCCCCGCCAAGACATCGCGCTGATGGCGAAGAAGGCGCCGCGCCGCACCGCCGAGCGCATCCTGGAGACCGCGCTGGCGCTGTTCAACCGCTACGGCGAGCCGCACGTCTCTACCGGCCAGATCGCGGCCGAGCTGGGCATCAGCGCGGGCAACCTGCAC
>JAYNNS010000055.1:5808-12184 GCA_038112835.1 Curvibacter sp.
AACCGCCTCTTCGACACCTACACCGCAGCCCTGGCCGAGCTGCTGCCGGCCGCCGACAGCGTGCGGGACGCGGAAGACGCCTGGTTCTTCGTGCACAGCCTGTGCGAGCGCATCTGGGCCTGGCGCTTCCTCTACCGCGACCTCAACCTGCTGCTCAGCCGCAACCGGCATCTCGAAGCCGGCATGCGCCAGGTGCTGCTGGCCCAGACCGCGGCCCTGCGCCGGCTGCTGGCCGGCCTTCAGGGCCACGGCAGTCTGCGCCTGCCCGCGGACGAGGCCGACGCCCTGGCCACGCGCCAGGTCGTGCTGCTGAGCTACTGGCTGAGCTACGAATATGCGCTGGACCCGCGCCACGCGCTCGAAGCCGAGGGCGAGGCGACGGCCGCACTGCGCGGCGCCGGGCAGGCCCTGGGTTTGCTGTTACCCTATCTGGTCCCGGCGCAGCAGGAGCTGCTGCGGCATCTGCTGCGCGCCTACACCACTGAACAGCCCCCAGGAAAATCCGGAGTCCCCCATGAGTGATCTCAAAGCCCAGTTCGAAGCCGCCGTCGCCCGCTCCAAGGAGCTGGACGAGCGCCCGGACAACGTGACCCTGCTCAAGATCTACTCCCTCTACAAGCAGGCCACCGAAGGCGACGCCACCGGCTCGCGCCCCAGCTTCACCGACATGGTCGCCCGCGCCAAGTGGGACGCCTGGAACGCCCACAAGGGCAAGAGCCAGGACGATGCCATGCAGGCCTATATCGACCTGATCGATTCGCTGAGCTGATTCCCGGCGTCAGCCGATCACGCCGCGCGCACGCAGCGCGACGATCTGCTCGTTCGACACCCCCACCTCGCGCAGCACGGCCTCGCTGTCCTGTCCGAGCGCGGGGGCGCGGCGCCACTGGCCACCCGGCGTGGCCGAGAGCCTGGGCACCACGCCCGGGACCATCAACGCACTGCCGTCCTCCATCGCCACCGTCTGTAGCATGCCGCGCGCGGCGTAGTGCGGGTCGGCTGCGATATCGGCCACCGTGTAGATCTTGCCGGCCGGCACCTGGGCTGCGTCGAGCGCGGCCAGCACCTCGTTCACGGGTCGCGTCGCCGCCCAGGCACCAATCGCTGCATCGAGTTCCTGCACCCGTGCCACCCGGCCCGCGTTGTCAGCCAGCGCTGGATCGTTGCCCAGGTCCGGTCGCCCGATGCACTGCATCAGGCGCTTGAAGATGCTGTCGCCATTGCCCGCGATCAGCGCATAGCCACCGTCGGCGCAGCGGTAGGCGTTGGTGGGGGCGATACCCGGCATGGCGCTGCCCGCCGGTCCGCGCACCGCGCCGAAGGCGCTGTATTCGGGCAGCAGGCTTTCCATGCAGTTGAACACCGCCTCGTAGAGCGCCACATCGATCACCTGGCCGTGCCCTTTCGGCGCCGCAGCGCTCACCGTGGCATGCCGGTGCTGCAGCGCCAGCAGGATGCCGATCACCCCGTGCAGCGAGGCCAGCGTGTCGCCGATCGACACGCCCACGCGCACCGGCACGCGCCCAGGCTCGGCGGTGAGATGGCGCAGGCCGCCCATGGCCTCGGCCACCACGCCGAAGCCCGGCCGGTCGCGGTAGGGGCCGGTCTGCCCATAGCCGCTGATGCGCAGCATGATGAGCCCGGGGTTGAGCGCCTGCAGCGCCTCGGGCCCCAGGCCCCAGCCTTCCATGGCACCGGGGCGAAAGTTCTCGATCAGCACATCGGCCTCGGCCGCGAGCTTGCGCACGATGTCCTGCGCCTCGGGGTCCTTGAGATCCAGTGCCAGCGAACGCTTGTTGCGCGACTGCACCTGCCACCAGACCGAGGTGCCGTCCTTGAGCAGGCGCCACTTGCGCAGCGGGTCGCCCCCGCCCGCTTGCGGGCGCTTCGGATCGGGCGGCGGCTCGATCTTGATCACCTCGGCGCCGAAGTCGGCCAGGGTCTTGGCCGCGAAGGGCCCGGCGATGAGCTGGCCCAGCTCGACCACTTTGAGCCCGACGAGCGGGCCGCGCGGCTGGTTGTCTTGAGTCTGCATGACCTGCATGCTACCCTCGAAGCCCACACCCCAGCCCTCTCCCAAAGGGAGAGGGAGGAGATCTCGCCCCATGCTCTACAAGTTCAAGTCCCGCGCCGCCCCCGACCTCATCATGCTCGAGCCCAATGGCCGGCGCGTGCTGCAGATCGTGGGCAAGTACCACGAGGACCGGCGCGGCATCCTGCAGGCCGAGGAGATGCCCGCAGCCATCGCCGCGCTCGAAGCCGCCATCGCCCAGGAGGAAGCCGAGCGCCGCGCCGCCGAAGCCGAGGCCGCCGAGAAGGGCGAAGAACCACCCGGAGTTGAAGGCGTGTCCCTGCGCCAGCGCGCCACGCCCTTCATCGAGATGCTGCGCCGCTGCCAAGCCGCGAACAAGGAAATCGTCTGGGGCGTCTGACATCACGCCACGCGAACGCCGTTAGACCACGAGAGCAGACACGCCATCGCGGAACGCCGTGGAACCGGCTTTGCCGGGCCACTGGCGTTGTCCCCTCGAGGGGAAGCGGCTTCAGCCGCTCAGGGGTGCATCCGATGACCGGGGTTAATCGACTTTCGCGCCGGAAGCCTTGACGACGGCCGCCCACTTGACGTGCTCGGCGTCGATGAAGCGCGTGAACTCCTGCGGGCTCATGCCTCCCGGGATCGCGCCCTGGGCCAGCAGGCGTTCCTGCACGGCCGGGGTGGCCAGGGCCTTGGCGGTTTCCTGCTGGATGCGGTTGACGATGTCGGCCGGCGTGCCGGCCGGCGCCAGCAGGCCGAACCAGCTGCTGGCCTCGAAGCCCTTGAGCTTGCCGGCCTCCTCCACCGTGGGCACCTCGGGCAGCGCGTTCGAGCGCTGCGCGCTCGTCACCGCAAAGGCCTTGAGCTTGCCCGACTTGATGTGCGGCATGGAGGACGGCAGGTTGTCGAACATCACGTCCATGTTCCCCGCCACCATGTCCAGCAGGGCCGGCCCCGAACCGCGGTAGGGGATGTGGGTCATGAAGGTGCCGGTCATGGACTTGAAGAGTTCGCCCGCGAGGTGGATGGAGGTGCCGTTGCCGCTGGAGGCCATGTTGAGGCGGCCCGGATTGGCCTTGGCGTACTGGATGAAGTCGGGCACCGTGTTGATGTTGAGCGATCTGGCCTTGTCGGCATTCATCACCATCACGTTGGGCACGCCGGCCACCAGCGTGATGGGCGCGAAATCCTTCTGCGGCTCGTAGGGCAATTTGGCGTACAGCGCCTTGTTGATGCCGTGCGTGCCCACCGTGCCCATGAGCAGGGTGTAGCCGTCGTTGGGCGACTTGGCCACCACCTCGGCCCCCAGGTTGCCACCCGCCCCGGCACGGTTCTCGACGATGAAGGACTGGCCCAGGGCCCGGGTCAGCTCGGGCGCGATCGCGCGCGCCAGGATGTCGGTGGTGCCGCCCGGCGCGAAGGGCACGACGATCTTCACGGGCTTGCTGGGCCAGGCCCCCTGGGCCCAGGCGGACGAGGCACCAGCCAGCAGGACAGCACTGGCCACGGCGATGAGATGACGACGATTCATGATGCAGATCTCCTCTTGCTTGATCGGGCCAGTGTAGGCAGAGGACCGTGGTCTGTGACCTAGGGTTTGCCTCGGGTTTGTCGCCCAGGCTACTGTTTCTGTCTCCACGAAAGTCGAGACAGAGGTTGCGGGCCAGGTCTCGCCCCGGCAAGCTACAACCACCACAACACGCCCCAGCAAAAAGAAAAGCCACCCGAAGGTGGCCTTTCATGCGCCGTGGTACAGAACGTTGAAGATCAGTCCGCGTAGACGCCCGCCGCCTTCAGCACCGGGCTCCACTTGGCGATCTCGTCGGCCACGAACTTCTTGTGCTCGGCGGCCTCGACGCGCTTGTCGGTCACGACCACGGCACCCAGGCCTTCCTGCTTCTTGATGAAGTCGGGATCCTTGAGTGCGGCCTTGAGCGCGGTGTTGAGCTTGGCCACCACGTCGGCCGGCGTGCCCTTGGGCGCGTACAGGCCGTGCCAGATGGTCACTTCAAAGCCCTTGAGGCCGGACTCGTTCAGCGTGGGCAGATCCTTGAGCGCGGGCGGGGTCAGGCGCTTGGTGGTGGTCACGGCATAGGCCTTGACCTTCTTGGCCTCGATCTGGCCGCTGGTGTTGGTGGTCTGGTCGCACAGCAGGTCGATCTGGCCGCCGATCAGGTCGGTCATGGCCGGGCCGGTGCCCTTGTAGGGGACGGTGGTCATGTCGATCTTGAGCGCGCTCTGGAACATCAGGCCGCACAGGTGCGAGGCCGCACCGATACCGGCGTTGCCCAGGTTGACCTTGCCCTTGTTCTCGTTGATCCAGGTCACGAGCTCCTTGTAGTTGTTGGCCGGCAGGCCGGGCTTGCCGATCAGGGTCATGGGCACGTCGTTGACCATGCCCAGGTACTCGAAGTCGGTCTCGACCTTGAAGGGCAGGTTGCGCACCAGGGTGGGCATGGTGGCCATGCCGATGTGGTGCAGCAGCAGGGTGTGGCCGTCGGCGGCGGCCTTGGCGACCTTGTTGGCGCCGATGGAGCCGCCGGCGCCGGCGGCGTTGTCCACCACCACGGTGGCGCCACCCAGCGGCTTGCGCAGGGCCTCGGCCAGGTCACGGGCCACGCGGTCGGTCGGGCCGCCGGCCGCAAAGGGCACGACGATGGTGATGGGCTTGGAACCCGGGAAGGACTGGGCCTGGGCCGCAAAGGCGGCCACGGCAGCGGTGAGCAGTAGCAGACGTTTCATGGTGCTTCCTCCAAAAGATGGCGGAAAGTCTAATCCTGCAGCCCGTCCCCGTCGGCTCGGAAACTACTTAGTCCACGCCCCGTCTGGACGCCAGTTATTTGTAACTGCGCGCATCTTCGATCACCTTGCCGTCGTTGGGCAGGGTACCGGGCAGCACCAGCTCCACCTCACCGCGCAACTTGGTCACGTCGCGGATGGTCTCGGCGATGCGCAGGGCCAGCTCGCCGGGGCCGCTGCATTCGGTTTCGACCCTGAGCGTCATGCGGTCATTCGCCATCTCGCCAGCCACCACCAGGCGGGCGCGCCCGGCCTCGGGGTGGCGGCGCAGGATCTCGGCCACCTGGCCCGGGTGCACGAACATGCCGCGCACCTTGGTGGTCTGGTCGGCGCGGCCCAGCCAGCCGCGGATGCGCGTGTTGCTGCGCCCCGTGGGACAGGGCCCGGGCAGCACCGCCGACAGGTCCCCGGTGCCGAAGCGGATCAGGGGATAGTCGGGATTGAGCACCGTGACCACCACCTCGCCGACCTCGCCCTCGGGCAACGGGTCACCCGTGCCGGGGCGCACGATCTCCAGGATCACGTCTTCCTCCAGCACCAGGCCCTCGCGCGCCGGCGTCTCGTAGGCGATCAACCCGGCGTCGGCCGTGGCATAGGCCTGGTAGGCGGTGATGCCGCGCTCGCGCAGCCAGTCACGCAGGCTGGGCGGAAAGGCCTCGCCGCTGACCAGGGCCTTGGTGATGGACCAGGGCTGCTTCGCCTCGGCCGCCTTCTCGACCAGGATCTTGAGGAAGCTGGGCGTGCCGGCATAGGCCACGGGCCGCAGGTCGGCCATGGCGGCGAGCTGCTGCTCGGTATTGCCCGTGCCGCCCGGGAACACAGTGCAGCCCAGCGCATGGGCGCCGGCCTCCATGATCCAGGCCCCGGGCGTGAGGTGGTAGCTGAAGCAGTTGTGCACCAGGTCACCGGCCTCGAAGCCGGCCGCCGCGAAGGCGCGCGCGCTGCGCCAGTAGTCGACGGCATGGCCCTCGGGCTCGTAGATGGGCCCGGGCGACTGGAAAACCCGCCGCGCGCCCTGGTCGCGCAGCAGCCCACGCCAGCCGATGGCCGCAAAGCCGCCCAGCGGATCGCCACCGGCCGCACGCGCCGCCTGCTGGCGCTCCAGCAGCTCGTGCTTGCGCGTCACCGGCAACCGGGCCAGCGCGGTGCGGTTGATCACCGTCGCCGCGTCCACACCGCGCAGGATCTCGGCAAAGGCCGGCGCCATGCGCTGGGCCTGGGCCACGTGGTCCGGCAAGGCCGCCATCAGCGCCGCCTCGCGCTGCGCTGGCTCGCGCGTCTCAAGCGCGTCGTAGTGTTTGCTCATCTCATTCGTCCCTGCGATTGATACAGACGCTGCGCACGAAGGGGCTGATTCGCGGAACGCCGCGGAACCGGCTTGGCCGGGCCGCTGGCGTTGCCCCCTGCAAGGGGCTGAGGTCTGCGGCTCCAAGCCTGCCTGCGCAGGCTTGGACAGACCGAAGAACCTGAGCCTCTGGCGTAGGTACTGGGCATGGAACGACACGCAGTGCGCGCAGCCTGGGGGTGTGCCATCTCTATGCC
>JAYNNS010000056.1:0-5759 GCA_038112835.1 Curvibacter sp.
CAGCACCCGCGCCTCGCCGCCCTCGGCGTTGAGCTCGATGGCGCGCACCAGCAGTGTCGCGCCGCCAGCCTCGATCTCGCGCAGCGGCGCCGTCATCTGCTGCAGGGCTTCCAGGGCCTCGGGCGGCAGGGTGCTCACCGAGGCCCCCAGGCGCCCACCGGCCTGGCGCACCTGCAGCACGAGCTGGATGTCGAGCAGGCGCTGCATCTCCTGCGCCAGCGGCGCGCCGACCGGAAAGCCCATCAGCACCCAGCCCACGACCAGCGGCGCACGCATGGGCACCATGACCAGCTGGTAGGGCCGGTCCCCGATCAGCACGATGCGCGCGCCCTGGCTGGGCGCCGCGAGCGCCGGCGCCTGGCGGGCCAGCAGGGGCGCGAGATCACCGGCCAGCGTGTCGGTGCTGACCGCGCGCACGCGCAGGCCGGTGTCGAGCAGGGCCGTCACCGCCGCGCCGATGCGCTGGCCATGGTTCTCCAGCGCCGAGGCGATGGTCTCCAGATCGTCCGAGCTCACGGCGGAACGGAAACCGTAGTCGGCCGCGAGCAGGGCCGCGCCCTGGCGCAGGGTCTCGGCGTTCTGGTCGAGCAGGCGCCGCCAGACCTTCTCGGCGGTGTCGAACTCGCGCGCGATCTGCATACGCGCGTTGCGCGCGATGTTGTCACGCACCACGAAGAAGCCCGCGAGCTGCACGAAGAGCAGCAGCAGCAGGGAGCCGCCGACCAGGCGGGTGATGAGGCTGCGCTGGCGCAGGTGCCACCTCATGGGCGCACGTTCTCCATGCGCAGGCCCTGGACCTGCGGCGCAGCCCCGAGCCGCAGGGCCTGCTCCTGTGCCGGCGCGCCCACGGGCAGGCCCGGGTGCCAGCTGCGCAGGCGGTAGCTGCCCGGCGGGGCGTCGATCACGGCCCGGCCGGCGGCGTCCGTGAGCGCGTAATAGGGGGTCTCGACCACGACGATCCAGCCCACCATCTGGTCATGGATGTTGCAACCCAGCACCACGATGCCCGGCTGGTCGAACAGCACGGGCTGGGCCGGCGTGCCGATGTAGAGCTTGAGCTCGAACTTCTTGCTCGGGGAAAAGGAGTAGACGTGGTGGCGCACCGTGTCACGGTTGGGGAAGTGCACCGCCGTCCCCACGGGAACCACCAGCACCCCCGGCACGAACTGCTTGCCGGCCTGCCCCATCTCGGCCTGGGCCAGGGCGCGCAGCTGGCTGCGCGCGGCGGCGGATTCGAGGAAGACCACGCCCTCGGCCAGCGGCCGGCCCTGGCCGTCGCGCAGCTCCAGCGTGAGCTCGGCCGCCTGGGCGCAGGCCGCGGCCAGCAGCAGTGTGGCGATGAGCAGGCCGCGCATGGGCTCAGGGCTCGATGGCCAGGCCCAGCAGGCGTTCGCCCTGCGCAACCACGCCCAGCGCCGTGGCGCGTCCGCTCTCGAGGTCGATCCGGTAGAGCCGGGTCGTGGACTCGCCGGCGCGACGCGCGGCCATGAGGGCGGTGTTGGCCACATCGGAGATGTCGAAATGGACCTCGCCCAGCGGCCCCGTGCCCAGCAGGCCCACGGTGCGCAACAGCCCCGTGTTGGGCGAGACCACGGGCTGCGCGCCCTCGCGCGAACCCTGCATGAGCAGGGCGCCGAGGGCGCGGTCGATGGCGTAGTTGGTGGTGAGTTTCTCGTCTTTCTTGTTGTAGGTGTAGGCCACCCCGGCCACATCGGGGCGGCGGCCCGCGTGGCGGTCGTCCGGTGCATAGCGCAGGGGCGCGTCGGGCTGCACCCCCGGGTTGGCGGCATCGCCGTCGATCACGGCATTGGTCTCGGGGTGCAGGCGCAGGTTCTGGGCACCGGCGCCGATCACGCGGATGCGGTCTACGGTGGGGTTGAAGTCGAAGCCGGTCACGCCACCCTGCACCGGCCAGGGCTGGGGCGCGGCCGGGGCCACGGGCTGCAGGCGCGCCTGGGTGGTGTCCAGGGTGTAGAGGCGACCGCTGTCGGCGATGACGTAGAGCATGCCGCGGGCCACGCGGTAGTCGATGCCGCGCAGCTGCTCGCCAGCCGGCAGGCCGCTGAGCGCACGGCGCTCCAGCACCTCGGCCGGACGATCGGCACGCAGGCGGATCAGCTCCAGGCGCTCGGTCACGGCATAGACCGTCTCCTGTGGCGCACGCGCCGTGCCCAGGGCGCAGGCCGTGAGCAGCCAGGCCAGGCCGGGGACAAGCAGCAAGAGGAGGCGGGTCGGGGTCATGGTGGGCTCCTGGACATCGGTCACCGCCAGGGTGGGCGGCATGCCAGGCCCGGCACACCGACGGCGGTGCGCCATCCTAGACCAGGATGCACCCCGCCGCCCAGGGGGCGGAGCGCATCCTGCCACACTCAATCGGCCTGTTTGCGCAGAAAGGCCGGAATCTCGAAATCGTCCATGCCGCCCGAGGACAGGGCATCGACCTTGGCCGCGGCCTGGGTGCGGTCGCGCGTGCGCCAGACGCTGGGCGTGGCCATGGCGTTGTAGTCCGGCTGGGGCACGCCAGGCACCACCGCGGGCGCCGGGGCGCCGGGCAGCGCACCCGGGGCCACGGCATTGTTCAGCGTGGGCACCTGGAAGGGCACGTTGTCGGTGCCGGTGCGCAGCACCTGCAGCGGGGGTGCCGTGCGGCGCATGCCCTGGCGGCTCAGGCCGGTGGCGACCACGGTCACGCGGATCTGGTCGCCCAGGTCGTCGTCGTAGGCCGTGCCGTAGATCACGTGCGCGTCCGGCGAGGCGTAGGCGCGGATGGTGTTCATGGCCAGCTTGGACTCGGACAGCTTCAGGCTGCCCTTGGCGGCGGTGATCAGCACCAGCACGCCCTTGGCGCCCGAGAGGTCGATGCCTTCGAGCAGCGGGCAGGCCACGGCCTGCTCGGCGGCGATGCGCGCGCGGTCCGGGCCGCTGGCCGCGGCCGTGCCCATCATGGCCTTGCCGGGCTCGCCCATGACGGTGCGCACGTCCTCGAAGTCCACGTTGACATGGCCGGGCACGTTGATGATCTCGGCGATGCCGCCCACGGCGTTCTTGAGCACGTCGTTGGCGTGCGCGAAGGCCTCGTCCTGGGTGATGTCGTCGCCCAGCACCTCCTGCAGCTTCTCGTTGAGCACCACGATCAGCGAGTCGACGTTGGCCTCGAGCTCGGTCAGGCCGGCGTCGGCATTGGTCATGCGGCGGCCGCCCTCCCAGTCGAAGGGCTTGGTCACCACACCCACGGTCAGGATGCCCATCTCCTTGGCCACGCGCGCGATCACGGGCGCGGCGCCGGTGCCGGTGCCGCCGCCCATGCCGGCGGTGATGAAGAGCATGTGCGCGCCGGCGATGGCGGCCTGGATGTCCTCCACCGCGGCTTCGGCTGCCTCGCGGCCCTTCTCCGGCTTGCTGCCGGCCCCCAGGCCGCTGGCGCCGAGCTGGATGATCTTGTGGGCATTGCTGCGGCTCAGGGCCTGCGCATCGGTGTTGGCGCAGATGAACTCCACACCCTGGACCTCGCGCTCGATCATGTGGTCCACGGCGTTGCCGCCGCCCCCACCCACGCCGATGACCTTGATCTGGGTGCCCAGGTTGAAGGCCGTGTCTTCAATCATGTCGATGTTCATGTCCGTACTCCTTTGTATCCAGTTGCCTTGTTGCTTGATATTGCGATGCCTTGTGCTGTCATGAGGGCGGCCTCCCCGGCGGACCGGTGCAGCGCCGCCGTCGGTGCGGGCTGCCGCGTGCGAGCCATAACTTGATGGATGTCTTCATGATCAGAAATTCCCGATGAACCAGTCCTTGACGCGCCCCATCGCGGTCTTCATCGATCCGTGCTTGGCCGCCACCTTGTAGCCGCGCAGGCGCGCCAGCCGCGCCTCCTCCAGCAGGCCCATGACGGTGGCCGCACGCGGCTGGCCCACCATCTCGGCCAGGCCGCCGCTGTACTTCGGCAGGCCGCGGCGCACCGGCTTGAGGAAGATGTCCTCGCCCAGCTCCACCATGCCCGGCATGACCGAGCTGCCGCCGGTGAGCACGATGCCCGAGGACAGCACCTCCTCGCAGCCCGAATCGCGCAGCACCTGCTGCACCAGCGAAAAGATCTCCTCGATGCGCGGCTCGATCACGCCGGCCAGGGCCTGGCGGCTCAGCATGCGCGGGCCGCGGTCACCCAGGCCCGGCACCTCGACCTGCACGTCGGGGTCGGCCAGCAGCTGCTTGGCGTAGCCGCTCTCGACCTTGATGTCCTCGGCGTCCTTGGTCGGCGTACGCAGCGCCATGGCGATGTCGCTGGTGATCAGGTCGCCCGCGATCGGAATCACCGAGGTGTAGCGGATGGCTCCGCCCGTGAACACGGCCACGTCGGTCGTGCCTGCGCCGATGTCCACGCAGGCCACGCCCAGCTCCTTCTCGTCCTCGGTCAGTACCGAGAGGCTGGAGGCCAGCGGGTTGAGCATGAGCTGCTCCACCTCCAGGCCGCAGCGGCGCACGCACTTGACGATGTTCTCGGCCGCGCTCTGCGCGCCGGTGACGATGTGCACCTTGGCCTCGAGCCGGATGCCGCTCATGCCGATGGGCTCGCGCACGTCCTGGCCGTCGATGATGAATTCCTGCGGCTCCACCAGCAGCAGGCGCTGGTCCGACGAGATATTGATGGCCTTCGCCGTCTCCACCACGCGCGCCACGTCGGCGGCATTGACCTCGCGGTCCTTCACGGCCACCATGCCGCTGGAGTTGATGCCGCGGATGTGGCTGCCCGTGATGCCGGTGTAGACGCGCGTGATCTTGCAGTCGGCCATGAGCTCGGCCTCTTTCAGGGCCTGCTGGATGCTGTGTACCGTGGCATCGATGTTCACCACCACGCCGCGCTTGAGCCCGTTGCTCGGCGCCACGCCCAGGCCGGCCAGCTTGAGCTCCCCGCCGGGCAGGACCTCGGCCACCACCGCCATCACCTTGGCGGTGCCGATGTCGAGTCCGACGACCAGATCCTTGTACTCTTTTGCCATGTCGCGTCTCTGCTGTTCCTAGTTCTTCCGTCCCGGCTCCGCGGCCACCGTGCTCACGCCGCGCAGGCGCAGGGCATAGCCCTGGGCGTAGCGCAGGTCCGCCGCCTCCAGCGCGTCGAGCTTGCGGCCGTGGTGCGCCGCCACCTGGGTCACCGTGCCCAGGAACTGCCGCGTGCGCCCCATCACTTCCGTCACATCCCCGCTGCCCAGCTCCAGTCGCGCGCCGCTGGCCAGCACGGCCTGCCAGTTGCCGCGCCCGCTCAGGGCCAGACGTTCGAGAGGCTGGTCCAGCGCCTCGAACAGCGGCTGCAGCGCGCGGTACATGGCCAGCACCTCGGCCGACTGCTCCACCGGCCCGTCCAGCTTGGGCAGCTCGTCCTGTTCGACCTCGCCGAGGTTGGCCTCGAACACCTCGCCGTAGCTGTTGACCAGGGTGGACTCGCCCTCCTCGCCCCAGTAGGCCACCGCCTGGTGCTCCTGCAGGACCACACGCAGGCGGTTCGGGAATTCGCGCTGCACCACCGCGCGCCGCACCCAGGGCAGCCCCTCGAAGGCCTGCCGCACCGCGAGCAGGTCCACCGTGAGGAAGGTGCCCTTGAGCTGCGGCGCCACCTGGGCGCGCAGCGTGAGCGCGCTGGTGTGGCTGATGTCGCCCAGCACCGTGAGCCCGCGGATCGCGAAGAAGGGATGCTGCGCCAGCCAGCGCCCGCCCGTGCCCAGGCCCAGCAGCAGGCTCCAGACCACGAAGAGCTGCCACAGCGA
>JAYNNS010000056.1:5769-6302 GCA_038112835.1 Curvibacter sp.
CCAGCAGCACGACACCCAGCAGCAACAGCGTCGCCGTGAGGTTCATGAGCTTGATGTCCAGCGGGACGGGCAGCGGGTGGGTCATGCGCCGGCACCTCCGTGGTCCAGGGCTGCCGCCTGCAGCAGCTGCACACACAGCTCTTCGTAGCTGATGCCGGCGGCCTTGGCCGACATGGGCACCAGCGAATGCCCGGTCATGCCGGGGGCCGTGTTGATCTCCAGCAGATAGGGCTTGCGCGTGCGCGCATCGATCATCACGTCGGCACGCGCCCAGCCGCGGCAGCCCAGCACCTGGTAGGCGCGCAGCACGATCTGCTGGATCTGCGCCTCCTCGCCCGTAGGCAGGCCGCAGGGCACGAGGTACTGCACCTCGTCGGTGAAATACTTGTTCTGGTAGTCGTAGTTGCCGCCGGGCGCCACGATGCGGATCACGGGCAGGGCCCGCGCCTGCGCCCCGGTGCCCAGCACCGGCACGGTCACCTCCTCGCCGCTGACGAACTGCTCGCACAGCACCTGCTCGTCCACCTGCGCGG
>JAYNNS010000056.1:6312-12104 GCA_038112835.1 Curvibacter sp.
GTCGTAGGCGGCCTCGCATTCCTCGGCGCCCGTCACCTTGGTCAGGCCGATGGACGAGCCCTCGCGCGCGGGCTTGATGATCATGGGCGCGCCCAGCGCGGACAGCGCGGCACGCGCGGCCTCGGCGCTGGCCACCTTGCGCCACTGCGGCGTGGGCAGGCCTTCGGCCAGCCAGATGCGCTTGGTCATGACCTTGTCGATGGCGATGGCGGAAGCCATCACGCCCGAACCCGTGTAGGGGATGCCCAGCAGTTCGAGCGCCCCCTGCACCGTGCCGTCCTCGCCGAAGCGGCCGTGCAGCGCGATGAAACAGCGCGCAAAGCCCTCACGCTTGAGCTCCGACAGATCGCGCTGCGCCGGGTCGAAGGCGTGCGCGTCCACGCCGCGCGCGCGCAGGGCCTGCAGCACGCCGGTCCCCGACAGGAGGGAAATGTCGCGCTCGGCGGACGATCCGCCCATGAGCACGGCAACCTTGCCTAGATTCACTTCTTTCACTCTTTCTTCTTTCCGGTGCGCTGCCCCTGCAGCTCCACCACCCTGGCCGGCACCCCACCGATGGAGCCCGCCCCCATGCACATGACGACATCACCGTCGCGTGCGTTGTCCACGATCGCCTGCGGCATGGCCGCGATCTCGTCCACGAAGACCGGCTCGACCTTGCCCGCCACGCGCAGTGCGCGTGCCAGGCTGCGGCCGTCGGCCGCCACGAGGGGCGCCTCGCCCGCGGCATAGACCTCGGCCAGCAGCACCGCGTCCGCCTCGGCGATGACCTTGACGAAGTCCTCGAAGCAGTCGCGCGTGCGTGTGTAGCGGTGCGGCTGGAAGGCCAGCACGAGCCGCCGGCCCGGAAAGGCGCCGCGCGCTGCGGCCAGCGTAGCCGCCATCTCCACCGGGTGGTGGCCGTAGTCGTCGATCAACGTGAAATGGCCACCGTCCCTGGCCGCCACTTCGCCGTAGCGCTGGAAGCGCCGGCCCACGCCCTTGAACTCGGCCAGGGCCTTGCGCAGGGCGGCATCGGGAATGTCCAGCTCGGCCGCCACGGCGATGGCCGACAGCGCGTTGAGCACGTTGTGGCGACCCGGCAGGTTGAGCACCACGTCCAGGTCCGGCAGCACCACGCCATTGCGCCGCTGCACGGTGAAGTGCATCTGGCCGTCCACGGCGCGCACGTTGATGGCGCGCACCTGGGCGCCCTCGTCGAAACCGTAGCTCGTGATCGGGCAGTTGACCTCGGAGACGATCTCGCGCACGGCGGCGTCGTCGGTGCAGAGAATGGCCGTGCCGTAGAAGGGCATGCGGTGCAGGAAGTCGACAAAGGCCTTCTTGAGATTGCCGAAGTCGTGCCCGTAGGTCTCCATGTGGTCGGCATCGATGTTGGTCACGATGGCCATCACGGGCATGAGGTTGAGGAAGGAGGCATCGCTCTCGTCGGCCTCGACCACGATGTAGTCGCCCTGCCCCAGGCGGGCGTTGGCGTTCGCGCTGTTGAGGCGGCCACCGATCACGAAGGTCGGGTCCAGGCCGGCCTCGGCCAGCACGCTGGCCACGAGGCTGGTGGTGGTGGTCTTGCCGTGCGTGCCCGCGATCGCGATGCCGCGCTTCAGACGCATGAGCTCGGCCAGCATGACGGCACGCGGCACCACGGGGATCTTCTTCTCGCGCGCAGCCAGCACCTCGGGGTTGTCGGACTTGACGGCGGTGGAGGTCACCACGGCGTCGGCCCCGTCGATGTTCCCCCCGGTGTGGCCCACGCAGGTCCGGATGCCCAGCGCCGCCAGGCGGCGCAAGGTGGCGCTGTCGCTCAGGTCGGAGCCCGAGATGCGGTAGCCCAGGTTGTGCAGCACCTCGGCAATGCCGGACATGCCGGCGCCGCCCAGGCCCACGAAATGGATGCTCTTGATCGCGTGTTTCATCGTGCCAGCTCCTCGCAGGCAGACACCATCCGTTCGGTGGCGTCGGTCCGGGCCAGCTGCTGCGCCCGCTCGGCCCAGCGCAGCAGGGTGCCGCGCTCGGCGGCTTGCAGCATGCCGGCCAGTTTTTCAGGGGTCATGTCCTGCTGGGGCAGCAGCAGGCCCGCGCCCTGGTCCACCAGGAAACGGGCATTGGCGCTCTGGTGGTCGTCCACCGCGGCCGGGAAAGGCACGAAGACCGCCGCCGCACCGACGGCCGCGATCTCGGTCACCGTGCTCGCGCCCGCGCGGCAGAGAATGAGGTCGGCCTCGGCGAAGGCCTGCGCCGTGTCCTCGATGAAGGGCGTGAGCTCGGCCAGCACGCCCGCGGCCGTGTAGTTGGCGCGCAGGGCCTCGATCTGCGCAGCGCCGCTCTGGTGCAGCACCCGCGGACGCTGGGCCGCCGGAATCAGGGCCAGCGCCTGCGGCACGATGTCGTTGAGCGCCCTGGCGCCCAGGCTGCCCCCCACCACCAGCAGGCGCAAGGGCCCGCTGCGGCCCGCGAAGCGCTGCGCCGGCGCCGGCTGCTGCAGGAAGGCCGCGCGCAGGGGGTTGCCCACCCACTGCGCCTGTTTCATCGCGCCGGGAAAGGCGCTGTAGACCCGGTCGGCCACGCCGGCCAGCACCTTGTTGGCCAGGCCTGCCACCGAGTTCTGTTCGTGCAGCACCAGGGGCTTGCCCAGCAGCACGCCCATCATGCCGGCCGGGAAGGTGATGTAGCCCCCGAGGCCGATCAGCACGTCAGGCCGCACGCGGCGGATCACCCGGATGCTCTGCCCGAAGGCCTTGAGCAGGCGCAGCGGCAGCAGGGCCAACGTGAGCGGCCCCTTGCCACGCACGCCGCCAAAGTCGATGCTCTCGAAGGCAAAGCCGCGCGGCGGGACGAGCTGGCCCTCCATGTGCGCCGCATTGCCCAGCCAGTGCACGCGCCAGCCGCGCTCGCGCAGGGCCTCGGCCACGGCCAGGCCCGGGAAGATATGGCCGCCGGTACCCCCGGCCATCACGAGTGCGCACTTGCTCATGAGCGTCCTCCGTGCATCAGTTGCCGGTTTTCATAGTCAATACGCAGCACGATGGCCACCGCCACCAGATTCATCAGGATCGCAGAGCCTCCATAGCTCATGAACGGCAGCGTCAGCCCCTTGGTCGGCAGCGCACCGAGGTTCACGCCCATGTTGATGAAGGCCTGGAAGCCGATCCACACGCCCACGCCCTGGGCCACGAGGCCGGCGAAGACACGGTCGAGCGCGATCGCCTGGCGGCCGATGTGCATGACGCGGCGCGTGAGCCAGAGGAAGAGGCCCAGCACGGCCAGCACGCCGACCAGGCCAAACTCCTCGCCGATCACCGCGAGCAGGAAGTCGGTATGGGCCTCGGGCAGCCAATGCAGCTTCTCCACGCTGCCGCCCAGACCCACGCCGAAGATCTGGCCGCGCCCGAAGGCGATCAGCGAATGCGAGAGCTGGTAGCCCTTGCCGAGTGCATGCTTCTCGTCCCAGGGGTCGAGGTAGGCGAAGATGCGCTCGCGGCGCCATTCGCTGAAGGCGATCATCAGGATGAAAGCCACGAGCAGGATGGCGGCGATCAGGAAGAACATGCGCGCATTGACGCCGCCCAGGAAGAGAATGCCCATGGCGATGACCGCGATCACCATGAAGGCGCCCATGTCGGGCTCGGCCAGCAGCAGCACCCCGATCAGCGCCACGGCCGCCCCCATGGGTGCGACAGCGCGGAAAAAGTGCTCCTTCACGTCCATCTTGCGCACCATGTAGTCGGCCGCGTAGAGCAGCACGGCCAGCTTGGCCAGCTCCGAGGGCTGGAAGTTCATGATGCCCAGCGCGATCCAGCGCCGCGCGCCGTTGACGCCCTTGCCGATGCCAGGAACCAGCACCGCCACCAGCAGCACCAGCGAGGCCAGCAGCAGCCAGGGCGCGAGCTTTTCCCACTTGGTCATGGGGATCTGGAAGGCGATCAGCGCCGCGACAAAGGCCACGGCCAGCGAGAGCAGGTGGCGCGTGAGGAAGTGCGTGTGCGCGTAGCGCGAGAACTTGGGGTTGTCCGGCAGGGCGATGGAGGCGGAATACACCATGACCAGGCCCCAGGCCAGCAGGGCCACGACGACCCAGATCAGCGCGTGGTCGAAGTCGGCCAGGCGTACGGGCTGGCTGCCGCCGCGGCCATAGGCCCGCGGGCCCAGGCGCACGGGCAGGGCATCGGCCGCGGGGGCGCCGCCGAACCAGCCACGGATGCGCTGCGCGAAAGCCGTCACGCCAGCCCCCCTTCATCCGACAGCGCCTGCACGGCTTCGACGAAGACACGTGCGCGATGCTCGTAGTTCTCGAACATGTCGAAGCTCGCGCAGGCGGGCGAGAGCAGCACGGCATCGCCCGGCTGGGCCTGGGCGCTGGCCAGGGCCACGGCCTCGGGCAGCGAGGCGGCCTCGAGCAGCGGCACGCCCGTGCCCTGGACCGCGGTGCGGATGACCGGCGCATCACGGCCGATCAGCACGGCCGCGCGCACATGGCGCTGCACCGGCGCATACAGCGGCGCGAAATCCTGGCCCTTGCCCTCGCCGCCCAGGATGACGACGATGCGCCGGTCCGCCCCCAGGCCGGTGAGCGCGGCCACCGTGGCGCCGACATTGGTGCCCTTGCTGTCGTCGAAGTACTCGACCTCGCGCACGATGGCCACGGGCTCCACGCGATGCGGCTCGCCACGGTACTCGCGCAGGCCGTAGAGCATGGGCGCCAGCGTGCAGCCCGCGGCCTGCGCCAGGGCCAGCGCGGCCAGGGCATTGGTGGCGTTGTGGCGGCCGCGGATGCGCAGCGCGTCGGCCGGCATCAGGCGCTGGATGAAGATCTCCTCTTCCTCGAAATTGTGGGCCCCCACGCTTGCCACTGCGTGTGCTGCGCTGCCCCCCGAGGGGGCTGCCGCAGCTTGGGACGGCCCGGCGCGGCGGCGCTTGCGCTTGAGGGTCTCGTCGGCCTCCTGGGCGCGCACCAGCCAGGCCATGCCGTTGACCATCTCGATGCCGTAGTCGCCGGGACGCTGCGGCAGGTCGGCGCCAAAGGTCACATGGTCGCGGTAGCGGGGCTTCTGCAGCCTGACCCGCACCGGCTCGGGCAGCAGGGCCATGACGGCCGCATCGTCGCGGTTGAGCACGATGAGCCCGCGGCTGCCGAAGATGCGCGCCTTGGCCGCACCGTAGGCGTCCATGTCGCCATGCCAGTCCAGGTGGTCCTGCGTGAGGTTGAGCACCACCGAGGCCGTGGGCTCGAAGCCCTGCACGCCGTCAAGCTGGAAGCTCGAGAGCTCGAGCACCCAGACCTCGGGCAGCGCGTCGGCCTCCAGCCGCTCGCGCAGCGTGTCCAGCAACGTGGGGCCGATGTTGCCGGCCAGGGCCACGGTCTTGCCCGCGTGTTCGATCAACTGGGCCGTGAGGGCGGTGGTCGTGGTCTTGCCGTTGGTGCCCGTGACAGCCAGCACCTGGGGGGCGTAGCCGCGCTGCGCCTGCAGCGCGCGCAGACCGGCGGCAAAGAGATCGAGCTCGCCCCCGGTCCACAGACCCATGGCCTGCGCGGCCTGCCACAGCGGCGCCACGGCCGCGGGCGTCAGGCCCGGGCTCTTGAACACGGCGCGCACGGTGCTGCCTTCCAGCAGCGTCGCATCGAAGGCACCGGCGCGGAAGGCCACCTGCGGCAGCTCGGCCTGCAGCGCTCCCAGCTGGGGTGGCGCTTCCCGCGTGTCGGCCACGGTCACGCGCGCACCCTGGCGCACGCACCAGCGCGCCATGGCCAGGCCCGAGACACCGAGGCCGAGGATGAGTACAGGCTGGTCCTGCAG
>JAYNNS010000057.1:0-804 GCA_038112835.1 Curvibacter sp.
CCGCTGCCACCGGTCACGAGCCTGGACCCGGCTTCGGGCCACACCCTGCGCGACAACCTGCGCCAGGCGCGTGACCTGCTGGCCGCTGCCGGCTGGACCTACCGCGACGGCGCCCTGCGCAACGCCCGGGGCGAGCCCTTCACCATCGAATTCCTCGACAACTCGGGCTCGATGAGCCGGGTGGTCACACCCTATGCCCGCAACCTGGAGAAGCTGGGCATCCGGGTCAGCACCAAGGTGATCGACTTCGCCATCCTGCAAAAGCGCCTGGACGTGTTCGACTTCGAGATCATCAGCAGCCGCATCGTGGGCAGCGAAGCGCCGGGCACCGAGCTGCTGGAGCGCTATGGCTCCAAGGCCGCGGACATCGAGGGTTCGAGCAACGTCATCGGCCTCAAGGATCCGGCCGTGGACGCCCTGCTGGACCAGGTCATCTCGGCCCAGACCCGGCCCGAGCTGGTGGCCCGGCTGCGCGCCCTGGACCGGGTGCTGCGGCACGGCCACTACGCGGTGCCACACTGGTACAGCGGCGTGCACCGCGTGGCCTGGCGCGCCGGGCGCTTCGAGCAGCCGGCCGTGACGCCGCGTTACTACCAGCCCGAATCCTGGGTGACCTCGGTCTGGTGGGCCACGCCCGCGAATCTGGCGGGAGGGAGATAAGCCATGCCAGCCTACATCCTCAAGCGTCTGCTGCTCATGATCCCGACCCTGTTCGGCATCCTGCTGCTGACCTTCGTGGTCATCCAGTTCGTGCCCGGCGGGCCGGTGGAACAGATGGTGGCCCAGCTGCAGGGGCGTGACACG
>JAYNNS010000057.1:814-12015 GCA_038112835.1 Curvibacter sp.
CGGGCGGGGAGGGGGCCGCCGCTGCCGGTGCCGGCTACCGTGGCCGTCAGGGCGTGGACGCGGCGCGCATCGAGGAGATCCGTGCCTTCTACGGCTTCGACAAGCCGGCGCACGAACGGTTCTGGCAGATGCTGGGCCAGTACGCCCGCTTCGACCTGGGCAAGAGCTTCTACTACCCCAAAAGCGTCTGGGAGCTGGTGAAGGACAAGCTGCCGGTCTCGATCAGCCTGGGCCTGTGGACCTTCTTCCTGAGCTACCTGATCTCGGTACCGCTGGGCATCGCCAAGGCGGTGCGCGCCGGCACCCGCTTCGACACCCTGAGCAGCCTGGTCGTGCTGATCGGCTACGCCATCCCGGGCTTCGTGCTGGGCGTGGCCCTGCTGGTGATCTTCGGCGGCCAGCTGCAGTGGTTCCCGCTGCGCGGCCTGACCTCGAGCAACTGGGAGAGCCTGAGCTGGGGCGCGAAGATCGTCGACTACCTCTGGCACATCACGCTGCCGGTAACGGCCAGCGTGCTCGGCGCCTTTGCCGTCACCACCATGCTGACCAAGAACGCCTTCCTGGAAGAGATCCGCAAGCAATACGTGCTGACCGCGCGGGCCAAGGGTCTGTCGGAGCGCACGGTGCTGTGGAAGCACGTGTTCCGCAACGCCCTGATCCCTCTGGTCACGGGCTTTCCGGCCGCCTTCATCGGCGCCTTCTTCGCCGGCTCCCTGCTGATCGAGACCCTGTTCTCGCTCGATGGCCTGGGCCTGCTGTCCTACGAATCCGTGATCCGGCGTGACTACCCCGTGGTCCTGGGCACGCTCTACCTGTTCACACTGATCGGTCTGGTGACCAAGCTGATCTCCGACCTCTGCTACGTCTGGGTCGACCCCCGGGTGAAATTCGACTGATGGCCAGCATCTCCCTGTCCCCGTCGCAGCGCGCCTGGCAACGCTTCCGGCGCAACCGCCTGGGCTACTGGAGCCTGCTGCTCTTTTGCACGCTGTTCGTGCTCAGCCTGGGGGCCGAGCTGATCTCCAACGACAAGCCACTGCTGGCGCGGCATCACGGGCAGTGGTACTTCCCCATCCTCCACAACGTGCCGGAGACGCATTTCGGCGGCGATTTCGAGACGCCGACCGACTACCTCGACCCCTTCATCCGCCGGCAATTCGAGCAAGCCGGCAATTTTGCGCTCTATCCGCCCAATCCCTACCACCACAGCACGATCAACTACTTCGCCAAGGAGCCCAACCCCGCGGCGCCTTCGGCGGACAACTGGCTGGGCACCGATGACCGCGGACGCGACGTCGTGGCGCGCCTGCTCTACGGCTTTCGCATCTCGGTGCTGTTCGCACTGGCGCTGAACTTAATCGGGGTGCTGCTGGGGGTGATCACGGGAGCCATCCAGGGCTTTTTCGGGGGCAAGACCGATCTCTGGTTCCAGCGCTTCATCGAGATCTGGGGTTCCATGCCCGAGCTCTACCTGCTGATCATCTTCTCCGCCATGTTCGATCCCAGTGTGGCCCTGCTGCTCATCCTGCTCAGCCTCTTTGGCTGGATGGGGCTGTCGGACTACGTGCGCGCCGAGTTCCTGCGCAACCGCCAGCTCGACTATGTGCGCGCCGCCCGCGCCATGGGCCTGAGCAACGGCCAGATCATCTGGCGCCACATCCTGCCCAACAGTCTCACGCCCGTGGTGACCTTCCTGCCGTTTCGCATGAGCGCGGCCATCCTGGCCCTGACCTCGCTGGACTTCCTGGGCCTGGGGGTGCCGCCGGGCACGCCCAGCCTGGGTGAGCTGCTGGCCCAGGGCAAGAACAACATCGACGCCTGGTGGATCTCGCTGTCCACCTTCGGCGTGCTGGTCATCACGCTGCTGCTGCTGACCTTCATGGGCGACGCGCTGCGCGACGCGCTGGACCCGCGAAAGGCGGAAAAATGAAAGAGTGGCTGCTGGACGTGCAGGGCCTGCGGGTCGCCTTCGGTGGCAAGGAAGTCGTGCGCGGCATCGACTTCCAGCTCGCGCCCGGCGAGAAGGTGGCGCTGGTGGGCGAGTCCGGCTCGGGCAAGACCGTCACGGCGCTGAGCCTGCTGCGCCTGCTGACCGAGGCCCGCGTCGAGGGGCGGGCGCAGTTTGCCGGTGCCGAGGGGCCGGCCGACCTGCTGGCCTTGCCCGAGCGCGCGCTGCGCGGCGTCCGTGGGCGCGACGTGGCCGTGATCTTCCAGGAGCCCATGACGGCGCTCAACCCGCTGTACACCGTGGGCGAGCAGATCGCCGAGGTGCTGCAGCTCAAGCTCGGCCTGCCGCGTGCCGAGGCCCTGGCGCGCGCCGTGCAGCTGCTGGCCGACACCGGCATCCCCGAACCCGCGCAGCGGGTGCAGTCCTACCCGCACCAGCTCAGCGGCGGCCAGCGCCAACGCGCCATGATCGCCATGGCGCTGGCCTGCCAGCCGCGCCTGCTGCTGGCCGACGAGCCGACCACGGCGCTGGACGTGGCGCTGCGCGGCCAGATCCTGGACCTGCTCGACAGCCTGCAGCAGAAACACGGTATGGCCGTGCTCATGATCACCCACGACCTCAACCTGGTACGCCGCTTCGCCAGCCGGGTCATCGTGATGGAGAACGGGCGCATCGTGGAGCAGGGTGCCGTGGCCGAGGTCTTCGCCTGTCCGCAGCATCCCTATACCCGCAGCCTGATCGACAGCCGGCCGGTGCGCGAGGTCCAGGAAACCCCCGTCGGCGGCGCGCCGCTGATGCAGGCCCGGGGGCTGCGCGTCAGCTACCCCGTGCCCATCCCGGGCCTGCGCGGCTGGTTCCGCAAGGGCGAGTTCGTGGCCGTGCAGGGCGCGGACTTCAGCATCCCGCCGGGCCACACTCTGGGCGTGATCGGCGAGTCGGGCTCGGGCAAGTCGACCCTGGCGCTGGCGGCCCTGGGTCTGCTGCCTTTCGCCGGCGAGCTACAGGTGGACGGCCAGGCCTGGCGCCGCGATCCGGCCTGCGACCGGGCCCTGCGCCGGATGGTGCAGGTCGTGTTCCAGGACCCGTTCTCATCCCTGTCACCGCGCCTGACGGTGGAGGAGATCGTCGGCGAAGGCCTGACGGTGCATGCCCCGGCACTTTCCGCCGTGGAGCGGCGTGCGCGGGTGGAGCGGGTGCTGCAGGAGGTGGGCCTGACCGAGGCCCAGTTCCCCGGCCTGCTGCAGCGCTACCCGCACGAGTTTTCCGGTGGCCAGCGCCAGCGCCTGGCCGTGGCCCGGGCCCTGATCGTCGAGCCCCGCCTGATCGTGCTGGACGAGCCCACCAGCGCCCTGGACGTGACCATCCAGAAACAGGTGCTGCAGCTGCTGCAGCGCCTGCAGCGCGAGCGGTCCCTGAGCTACCTGCTGATCACCCACGACGTGGACGTGATCCGGGCCATGGCCCACGAGGTGCTGGTCATGAAGGGGGGGGAAATCGTGGAATCCGGGCCGGTGGCGGCCGTGCTGGATGCGCCGAACCACCCCTATACGCGCACCCTGGTACAGGCGTCGGCCTGAAATCTGCCCGGGCCGGCAGAAATCACCTTCAAAATCAAGGCACTAGCCTGTTTTTCGAGTACAATAACGGCCATCTTGACCAGAGGGGCGGATACCAACCGCCCCTTTTTCATGGTCGAACGCTTTTTGAGGGACAGGGAAGGGCAACGTTGGCACTGCAGCAGATCGTCGAACAAACCGTGACCGGCTTCGGTTACGAGCTGGTGGAGATTGAGCGCTCCGCCGGGGGATTGCTGCGTGTCACGATCGATCTGCCCTGGGATCCCCAGGCCGGCGAGCAGTTCATCAACGTCGAGGACTGCGAGAAGGTCACGCGCCAGCTGCAGTACGCGCTGGAAGTCGAGGGCATCGAGTACCGGCGACTCGAGGTGTCCTCGCCGGGTATCGACCGCCCGCTGCGGCACGAGAAGGATTTCGAGCGCTTTGCCGGCCAGGTGGTCGACCTCACGCTCAAGGCGCCCATGGGGGCCGCTGCCGGTGGCCAGGTGGCCGCCAACCGCAAGAAATTCCGCGGCACGCTGGAACGCGTGACCGCCGCCGACGGCACGCCGGGCTGGCAGATCGTCTGGAGTGACGAGCCTGCGCCCAAGCCGGGCCAGAAGGTGAGCAAGAAGCGTGCGCCCGTGCCACTGCAGGCGCTGGGCTTCACGCTGGACGAGTTGCGCGAGGCGCGCCTGGCGCCGATCGTGAATTTCAAGGGGCGGGGCGATGCGAGCCCTGCGCCCGCAGGTGATTGAAGGTACTGGAGGGTAATGGCATGAATCGCGAACTGTTGATGCTGGTGGAAGCCATCTCGCGCGAGAAGAACGTCGAGCGCGACGTGGTCTTCGGCGCCGTCGAGGCGGCGCTGGCACAGGCCACCAAGAAGCTGTACGAAGGCGACGTGGACATCCGCGTGGCGATCGACCGCGAAACCGGCGTGTACGAGACGTTCCGCCGCTGGCACGTGGTGCCCGACGAAGCCGGTCTGCAGCTGCCCGACCAGGAAATCCTGCTGTTCGAAGCCAAGGAGCAGATTCCCGACATCGAGGTCGACGAGTACATCGAGGAGCCGGTGGAGTCCGTGCCGATCGGCCGCATCGGCGCCATGGCTGCCAAGCAGGTCATCCTGCAGAAGATCCGCGACGCCGAGCGCGAGATGCTGCTCAACGACTTCATGTCGCGCGGCGAGAAGATCTTCGTGGGCACGGTCAAGCGCATGGACAAGGGCGACATCATCGTGGAAAGCGGCCGGGTCGAGGGCCGTCTGCGCCGCGGCGAGATGATCCCCAAGGAAAACCTGCGCACCGGCGACCGCGTGCGCGCCATGATCATGGAAGTGGACCTGACGCTGCGCGGCGCCCCCATCATCCTGTCGCGTTCGGCCCCTGAATTCATGATCGAGCTGTTCCGTCAGGAAGTGCCCGAGATCGAGCAGGGCCTGCTGGAGATCAAGTCCTGCGCCCGCGACCCCGGCTCGCGCGCCAAGATCGCCGTGCTCTCGCACGACAAGCGCGTCGATCCCATCGGCACCTGCGTGGGTGTGCGCGGCACCCGCGTCAACGCCGTGACCAACGAGCTGGCCGGTGAGCGCGTGGACATCGTGCTCTGGAGCGAGGACCCGGCCCAGTTCGTCATCGGCGCCCTGGCCCCGGCCAATGTCCAGTCCATCGTGGTCGATGAAGAGAAGCACGCCATGGACGTGGTGGTGGACGAGGAAAACCTGGCCATCGCGATCGGCCGCGGCGGCCAGAACGTGCGTCTGGCCTCCGACCTGACGGGCTGGAAGATCAACATCATGGACGCGGCCGAGTCGGCCCAGAAGCAGGCTGACGAGACCAGCACCCTGCGTGCGCTGTTCATGGAAAAGCTGGATGTGGACGAGGAGATCGCCGACATCCTGATCGCCGAAGGCTTCACCAGCCTGGAGGAAGTGGCCTACGTGCCGCTGCAGGAGATGCTGGAGATCGAGGCCTTCGACGAGGACACGGTCAACGAACTGCGCGCCCGCGCCAAGGATGCCCTGCTGACGCTGGAGATCGCCCGCGAGGAAAGCGTGGAGGAGGTGTCGCAGGACCTGCGCGACCTCGAGGGCCTGACGCCCGAGCTGATCGCCAAGCTGGCCGATGCCGGCGTGCACACGCTCGATGACCTGGCCGACCTCGCCGTCGACGAGCTCACCGAGATCACAGGCCAGTCCGAGGACGAGGCCAAGGCCCTCATCATGAAGGCCCGCGAGCATTGGTTCACCAATGAATCCGCGTCCCAAGAGTAACGGTCATGAAAGGTTCCACAACAAATGTCCAGTACGACCGTCTCCGAGTTTGCAGCCGAACTCAAGAAATCGACCGACACGCTGCTTGAGCAGCTGAAATCCGCCGGCGTGGCCAAGGCCTCGGCGGCCGACACCCTGACCGATGCCGACAAGCAGAAGCTGCTCGGCTATCTCCAGGCCAGCCACGGCACGGCCACGCCCGAGCGCAAGAAGATCACGCTGACCAAGAAGTCGACCAGCGAGATCAAGCAGGCCGATGCCAGCGGCAAGGCCCGCACCATCCAGGTGGAAGTGCGCAAGAAGCGCACCTTCGTGCGCCGTGAAGACGGCAGCGAAGGCGTGGAGGTTGCGCCCGAGCCGTCCGTGCCGGCCACGCCCGCCGCCCCGGCCGCCCCCCTGATCGATGAAGCCGAACTCGCACGCCGCGAGGAAGAGGCGCGCCGCCAGGCCGAGCTGATCCGCCGCCAGGAAGAAGAGCTGGCCGAGCGTCGCCGCCAGCGCGAGGCGCAGGAAGCCCAGGAGCGCGAAGCCGCGGCCAAGGCCGAAGCCGAGGCCAAGAGCAAGCCCGCCGCGGTCCAGCCGGTGGTGGACGATGCCGCCGTCAAGGCCGCGGTCGAAGCCAAGGCGGCCGCCGAGGCCAAGGCCCGTGCCGACGAAGAGGCCGCGCGTGCCGATCTCGACGCGCGCCGCCGCAAGGCGGAGGAAGAGGCCGCGGCCATCCGCAACATGATGTCCAGCGCGGCCAAGAAGCCGCCGGTCAAGAAGGAAGAGCCCAAGCCTGTCGAGGCCAAGAAGGGCACGCTGCACAAGCCCGCCGCCGGGACCACGGCCGCCAAACCGGCCAAGCCGGCTGGCGGCACGGCCGCGCCCGCGGCCGGCGCCGGCAAGGAGGTCAAGTCGGCCAAGCTGTCGTCGAGCTGGGCCGGCGACCCGTCCAAGAAAAAGGCCATCCCGACCCGCGGCGACACCAGCGGCGGCGTGGGCCGCAGCAGCTGGCGCAGCGGCCCCAAGGGCAAGCGCGGCCATGACCGTGACGAACAGCAGACCCAGGCCGCACCGGCCGAGGCGCGCGTCATCGAGGTGCACGTGCCCGAGACCATCACGGTGGCCGAGCTGGCGCACAAGATGGCCGTCAAGGCCTCCGAGGTCATCAAGCAGCTGATGAAGCTGGGCCAGATGGTCACCATCAACCAGCCGCTGGACCAGGACACGGCCATGATCGTGGTCGAGGAAATGGGCCACAAGGCCATCATCGCGGCACTGGACGATCCCGAAGCCTTCACCGACGAGGAGGCCCAGGCGCATCAGGCCGAGGCTCTGCCGCGCGCGCCCGTGGTCACCGTCATGGGCCACGTGGACCACGGCAAGACCTCGCTGCTGGACTACATCCGCCGCACCAAGGTGGCTGCGGGCGAGGCCGGCGGCATCACGCAGCACATCGGCGCCTACCACGTCGAAACGCCGCGCGGCATGGTGTCCTTCCTCGACACCCCGGGTCACGAGGCCTTCACGGCCATGCGTGCCCGCGGTGCCCAGGCCACCGACATCGTGATCCTGGTCTGCGCCGCCGATGACGGCGTCATGCCGCAGACCAAGGAAGCCATCAAGCACGCCAAGGCGGCCGGGGTGCCCATCGTCGTGGCCATGACCAAGGCCGACAAGCCCGAAGCCAACATCGAGCGCGTCAAGAGCGAGCTCGTGGCGGAAGAGGTGGTGCCCGAGGAGTTCGGCGGCGAGTCGCCCTTCGTGGCCGTGTCGTCCAAGACCGGCATGGGCATCGACGAGCTGCTGGAGCAGGTGCTGCTGCAGGCCGAGGTGCTGGAGCTCAAGGCGCCGGTGGACGCTGCCGCCAAGGGCCTGGTCATCGAAGCCAAGCTGGACAAGGGCCGCGGCCCCGTGGCGACCGTGCTGGTGCAGTCCGGCACCCTCAAGACCGGCGACGTCGTGCTGGCCGGCCAGACCTATGGCCGCGTGCGCGCCATGCTGGACGAGGCCGGTCGCAAGATCGAGTCGGCCGGCCCGTCCATCCCGGTGGAGATCCAGGGCCTGACCGAAGTGCCGCAGGCCGGCGACGAGTTCATGGTGCTGTCCGACGAGCGTCGCGCCCGCGAGATCGCGACCTACCGCGCCGGCAAGTTCCGCAACACCAAGCTGGCCAAGCAGCAGGCCGCCAAGCTGGAGAACATGTTCTCCGACATGGCCGCCGGCGAGGTCAAGACCCTGCCCATCATCGTCAAGGCCGACGTGCAGGGCTCGCAGGAAGCACTGGCCGCCTCGCTGCTCAAGCTCTCGACCGACGAGGTCAAGGTGCAGCTGGTCTATGCGGCCGTGGGCGGCATCAGCGAGTCCGACGTGAACCTGGCCATCGCCTCCAAGGCGCTGATCATCGGCTTCAACACGCGTGCCGATGCCGGCGCGCGCAAGCTGGCCGAAAGCAACGACGTCGAGATCCGCTACTACAACATCATCTACGACGCCGTGGACGAGCTGAAGGCCGCCATGTCGGGCATGCTGGCCCCCGAGAAGCGGGAAGAGGTCATCGGCATGGCCGAGATCCGCACCGTCTTCGTGGCGTCCAAGATCGGCACCGTGGCCGGCTGTATGGTCACTTCCGGTTTCGTCACCCGCAGCGCGCATTTCCGCCTGCTGCGCGACAACGTGGTGATCTACACCGGCGAGCTGGACTCCCTCAAGCGCATGAAGGACGATGTGCGCGAGGTCAAGGAAGGCTTCGAGTGCGGTATCAAGCTCAAGAACTACAACGACATCAAGGAAGGTGATCAGCTGGAGTTCTTCGAGGTCAAGGAAATCGCCCGTACCCTATGAAAACCCCCCTGAGTCGCTTCGCGCCTTCCCCCTCCAGGGGGACGATGCCTGTGGCCTGGCAAAGCCAGTTCCACGGCATCCGCGGCTTGAATACGACGGGGCACTGAAATGCCGGCCAAAAAGTCATCCGCTCCGAACCGCTCCTTCAAGGTGGCCGATCAGATCCAGCGCGATCTGACGGAGCTGATCGCGCGCGAATTGAAGGACCCGCGCGTGGGCATGGTGACGCTGCAGTCGGTCGAGGTCACGCCCGACTACGCACATGCCAAGGTCTACTTCAGCGTGCTCGTGGGCGATCCGCAGGAGACCCAGGACGCACTGAACCAGGCCGCCGGTTTCCTGCGCAACGGCCTGTTCAAGCGCCTGCACATCCACACCGTGCCGACGCTGCACTTCCTGTTCGACCGCACCACCGAACGTGCGGCCGACATGAACGCCCTGATCGCCAAGGCGGTCTCCTCGCGCGCCAAAGACGACTGAGCATGAACGCGCCACGCACACGGGTGCAGCGGCGCCCTGTGCATGGGGTGTTGCTGCTCGACAAACCGCTCGGTCTTTCGAGCAACCAGGCCCTGCAGAAGGCCAAGTGGCTGCTGCGCGCCGAAAAGGCCGGCCACACCGGCACCCTGGATCCGCTGGCCACGGGCGTGCTGCCCCTGTGCTTTGGTGCGGCCACCAAGTTCAGCCAGCTGCACCTGGACGCCGACAAGACCTACGAGACCACGGTGCGCCTGGGTGTGCGCACCCGCACGGCCGACGCCGAAGGCGAGGTGATCGAGACCCGTCCCGTGGACTGCACGCTGGGCCAGGTGGTCGAGGTGCTGGACCGGTTCATGGGAACGATCCGCCAGGTGCCCCCCATGCACAGTGCACTCAAGAAGGATGGCAAGGCGCTGTACGAATATGCCCGCGAGGGCGAGACCGTGGAGCGCGCGCCGCGTGAGGTGGTGATCCACGAGCTCGAACTGCTGGAGGCCGGGCTGCAGGGCGCTGAACCTTTCCTGCGCTTGCGCGTGCACTGCAGCAAGGGCACCTACATCCGCACCCTGGGTGAGGATATCGGCTCGGCCCTGGGCTGCGGCGGCCATCTCATCGCCCTGCGGCGCGTGGCCACCGGTCCCTTCGAGGCCAGCCGGTGCGTGGCGCTGGCCGCCCTCGAAGCCATGGACGAAACGACTCGTCTGCAGCAACTCCTGCCGGTCGAATGCCTGCTGGAGGGGCACGAGACCGTCACGCTGGAAGGCGACCATGCCGGCCGCTTCCTCAGCGGACTGCGCCGGCGCGGCCGCTGGCACGACGCGCCCCGCGTGGCGGTCTACGGTGACCGTCCGCGCACCCTTCTAGGCACCGCCCACATCAAGGCCGGTGAACTCATACCCGGGCGACTGTTGAGCCCGATCGAAATCCAACAGATCCTGGAAAGCCAATCATGAGCACGAAACAGATCCGCAACATCGCCATCATCGCCCACGTGGACCATGGCAAGACCACCATGGTGGACCAGCTGCTGCGCCAGTCCGGCACCTTCGCCGAGCACGAGAAGGTGGTCGACACCGTGATGGACAGCAACGCCATCGAAAAGGAACGCGGCATCACCATCCTGGCCAAGAACTGCGCCGTGAGCTGGAAGGGCACCCACATCAACATCGTCGACACCCCCGGCCACGCCGACTTCGGTGGCGAGGTGGAGCGCGCCCTGTCCATGGTGGACGGCGTGCTGCTGCTGATCGACGCCCAGGAAGGTCCGATGCCGCAGACCCGCTTCGTGACCAAGAAGGCGCTGGCCCTGGGCCTCAAGCCCATCGTCGTGGTGAACAAGGTCGACAAGCCGGGCGCCAATCCCGACAAGGTGATCAACGCCGCCTTCGACCTGTTCGACAAGCTCGGCGCCACCGACGAGCAGCTCGACTTCCCCGTGGTCTATGCCTCGGGCATCAACGGCTGGTCCTCGCTGGAGGAGGGCGCGGCGGGCGAGCAGTGGGGCCCCGACATGTCGGCCCTGTTCGAGACGGTGCTCAAGCATGTGCCGGCCCACCAGGGTGACCCCAAGGCAGCGCTGCAGCTGCAGATCTCGGCCATCGACTACTCGACCTTCGTCGGCCGCATCGGTGTCGGCCGCATCAATGCCGGCACCATCAAGCCCGGCATGGACGTGCTCGTGATGGAAGGCCCGGACGGCAAGTCCACCAAGGGCCGCATCAACCAGGTGCTGACCTTCCAGGGCCTGGACCGCATGCAGACCCCCGAAGCCGGCCCGGGCGACATCGTGCTGATCAACGGTATCGACGAGATCGGCATCGGCGTGACCGTGACCGATCCGCTCAAGCCCGCGCCCCTGCCCATGCTCAAGGTCGACGAGCCGACCCTGACCATGAACTTCTGCGTCAACACCTCGCCGCTGGCCGGGCGCGAAGGCAAGTTCGTCACCAGCCGCCAGATCTGGGACCGCCTGCAGAAGGAGCTGCAGTCCAACGTGGCGCTGCGCGTCAAGGAAACGGACGAGGACGGCGTGTTCGAGGTCTCGGGCCGCGGCGAACTGCACCTGACCATCCTGCTGGAGAACATGCGCCGCGAAGGCTATGAGCTCGCCGTATCC
>JAYNNS010000058.1:0-5281 GCA_038112835.1 Curvibacter sp.
CAGATAGCCTTCCTCGTCGAAGGCCTCGCGCGTGGCCTGCTCGGAGCGCCAGTAACCGGGCGTGACGTTGGGTCCCTTGTAGCGGACCTCGGTCTTGCCGTCCACATCGACGAGCTTGAGTGTCATGCCGGGCACGGGCGTGCCGATGTCGCCGGCTTTCACATTGGGGCTGTTGGTGAACATGGCCGAGGGCGCGGACTCGGTCATGCCCAGGCCGGTGGCCATGACGATGCGCTCACCCACTTCGGCTTCGGCAGTCTGGTGCAGGCTGTCCCAGACGGGCTGGGCCAGGCCGGCGCCCGAGTAGAAGAACATGCGCACGCGCGACAGCAGCTTCTTGCGCAGCGCTTCGTCGGTCTTCATGGCCTGGGCGATCATCTCGAAGCCCGTGGGCACGTTGAAGTAGAGCGTGGGGGCGATCTCGCGCAAATTGCGCAGGGTCTCGCCGATGAGCGCGGCCGTGGGCTTGCCGTCGTCGATGTAGAGCGTGCCGCCGTGCATCAGCGTCAGGCCCACGTTGTGGTTGCCGCCGAAGGTGTGGTTCCAGGGCAGCCAGTCCACGAAGATGGGCGGCGCCTCGGCAATCACCGGCATGGACAGCGTGATCTGCTGCAGGTTGGCGCACCACATGCGGTGGGTGTTGATCACCGGCTTGGGCATCTTGGTGGAGCCCGAGGTGAAGAGGAACTTGGCGATGGTGTCGGGTCGCACGGCGTGCATGGCCGCGTCCACCGCCTCGGTCGCGGCGGTGTTGCGCAGCGCATCGAAGGCCGTGGTCTTGCGGCCGTCGATGCTGCCCTGGGCCAGCACGACTTCGACGTCGGTGCCGACCGTGGCCTGGATGGCCTTGCCGTAGCGCGCGCCATCGGCGGCGTAGACCAGGCCTGGGGTGAGCGTGGCCAGCACATGCTTGAGCTTGTCGTAGTCCTGGCTTACCGTGGCATAGGCCGGCGAGACCGGGCAGTAGGGGATGCCGGCGTAGATGCAGCCCAGCGAGAGCAGGGCGTGTTCCAGCGTGTTTTCGCTGAGGATCACCACGGGGCGCTCGACGCTGAGCCGGCGGTCCAGCAGGGCCTGGCCGATGCGGCGCGCGGCTTCGAGCGCCTGGGCGTAGCTGATGCGCTGCCAATCGCCGGTCAGGCCGGTGCGGCCATCGCCGAGCTGTTCGCGACGCGCCATGAAGGTGCGCCCGGGTTCGGCCTCGGCCCAGTGGACCAGGAAGTCGCTGAGGCGGCGCGCGTAGGCGCCCAGGGGCAGCTCGGCCTGCACATAGCGGGTGCCGGGTGCGCCTTCACGCACCGTGACGCGGGTCACGCCAAAAGGCACGGGGCGGTAGCGCGGGGAGGTCTTCGTCGTCTCGCTCATGGATCGTTTCGTATTCGGGGAAGTTGTCAGCCCTTGCTGACTTTGGCGGCCTTGCCATCAAGGAAGGCGCGCACGCGTTGTTTGGCTTCGGGCGCGCTCTGGGCGATGGCGGCCATCATGGCTTCGGTGAGGAAACCCTGGTCGGCCGGCTGTTCGGCAATGCGGGGCAGGGCGTGGATCAGGGCGTAGTTGGTCAGTGGCGCGTTCTGCGCCACACGCACGGCCAGCTCGTAGGCCTTCTCGAAGGCCGTGCCCTGGGGCACGAGGTACTGGGCGAAACCTACTTTCTCGCCGTCAGCAGCGTTGTAGACGCGGCCCGTCAGCATCATGTCGGTCATGCGCGCGGCGCCGATCAGGCGTGGGATGCGCACCGCACCGCCGCCACCCACGAAGATGCCCCGCGAGCCCTCGGGCAGGGCGTAGAAGGTGGATTCGTCGGCCACACGGATGTGACAGGCGCTGGCCAGCTCCAGGCCGCCGCCGACCACGGCGCCATGCAGCGCGGCGATGACGGGCACCGGGCCGTACTGCACCTGCTCCAGGGCGGCATGCCACATGCGCGAATGGTGCAGGCCCTGGCCGGCATCACGTTCCTTGAGTTCGCTCAGGTCCAGACCGGCGCAGAAGTGTTCACCCTCGCCGTCGAGGACGGCGGCGCGCACGCCTTCGGGCATGTTCTCGAACAGCTGGCGGATGGCCAGGATCAGGCCGTCGTTGAGCGCGTTGCGCTTGGCGGGCCGGGTCAGGCGGATGACGGCGATTTCCTGGTGCTCGCCGCGGCGCTCGAAGTGGAGGTCAGGGTTCTTCATCTTGCGTTTCTTTCGGGAATCGATTATGGTTATGAAATATAACCAATTCAAGCAAACGCCGTCTGCTTTTCATCAGTGTTTACCCTAGGCTGCCGGATCCGGTGGCCTCAGCCCGGAGCCGCTCATGGACCACAAGAACCTCATCGCCATCGACGTGCACACGCACGCCGAAGTCAGCTGCTGGAACCCCTTCGACAACTATGGCGAGTAATACGACCGCGCCGCCGCCAAGGACTTCAAGCACGGCCGCCGCCCCACCATTTCCGCGACGGGGGCCTACTACCGCGAGCAGAAGATTGGCCTGGTGATTTTCACGGTGGACGCCGAGTCCAAGATGGGCCGTCGCCGCATCCCCAACGAAGAGATCGCCGAGGCCGCCAAGGCCAACAGCGACATGATGATGGCCTTTGCCAGCATCGACCCGCACAAGGGCAAGATGGGCGCGCGCGAGGCGCGCCGCCTGATCGAGGAGCACGGCGTCAAGGGCTTCAAGTTCCATCCCACGGTGCAGGGCTATCACCCCTACGACAAGATGGCGTGGCCCATCTACGAGGTGATCGCCGAGTACAAGATGCCGGCCATCTTCCACACCGGCCACAGCGGCATCGGCAGCGGCATGCGCTGCGGCGGGGGGCTGCGCCTGGAGTACAGCAACCCCATCCATCTGGACGACGTGGCGATCGACTTCCCCGACATGCAGATTGTGATGGCGCACCCGAGCTGGCCCTGGCAGGACGAGGCCCTGAGCGTGGCCATGCACAAGCCCAATGTCTGGATCGACCTGTCGGGCTGGAGCCCCAAGTACTTCCCCAAGCAGCTCGTGCAGTACGCCAACACCCTGCTCAAGGACCGCATGCTCTTTGGCAGCGACTACCCGCTGATCACGCCCGAGCGCTGGATGAAGGACTTCGAGGAAGCCGGCTTCAAGCCCGAGGTCATGCCCGGCATCCTCAAGGACAACGCGGTGCGCCTGCTCGGTCTGAGCTGAGCGGTCCCGTGCTTGTCAGGCCCGGACGGACCTGCTAAGGTTGCCGCCCATTCCTGGAGGCGGCCATGATCAGCAATTTCGAGCAGGTCCACAACTACTACGAGCGGCTCGTGTTCGAGGAAGTGCTGCGCCGTGCCGCCAGGCGCCCGGACCTCATGCCCGACGCGCTGGCCGACGTGGCCTGCGTGGCGCTCAACCGCCTGCCGGCGCGCTATGTGCGCCACGACGTGGACCTGATGTTCTACCTGACCGAACACGAGCGCCAGGCCATCGAGCTGGCCCTGGAGGCCGCGCTGGACTATGCCTTCCGTCTGGTCAGCGAGCGTTCCAGCCACGGCAAGGCCTTTGCGGACGCGGAAAAGAAAAAGGCGGCCTGAAGGCCGCCTCGGGACTGGCGCTGTGGCGCGCGCCGGTCAGGTGCTGCCCCAGACTTCCTGGGCCGTTTCCACCACCAGGCGCAGCTTGGCACGCTGGTCTTCCACCGCGATGTCGTTGCCGTGCACGGTGCTGGAGAAGCCGCACTGCGGCGAGAGGCAGAGCTGGTCCAGCGAGACGTACTGGCTGGCCTCGTCGATGCGGCGCTTGAGCTCGTCCTTGGACTCGAGCTTGCCGAACTTGGTGGTCACCAGGCCCAGCACCACGATCTTGCCCGGCGCGAGGTAGCGCAGGGGACGGAAGTCGCCGCTGCGGTCGTCGTCGTACTCCAGGAAATAGGCATCGAGGTTCATCTCCTTGAGCAGGGCCTCGGCCACGGGCTCGTAGTTGCCCGAAGCCGCGTGCGTGCTTTTGAAGTTGCCGCGGCACAGATGCATGGCCAGGGTCATGCCGGCCGGCTTCTGGGCCACGACCTTGTTGATGAACTGGGCGTAGCGGTGCGGCAGTTCGTTGGGGTCGTCACCGCGCTGGCGGGCGGCCTCGCGCATCTTCTCGTCGCAGAGGTAGGCGAGGTTGGTGTCGTCCATCTGCACATAGGTGCAGCCGGCCGCGGCCAGCGAACGCAGCTCGTCGCCGTAGGCCTTGGCCACGTCGTCGTAGAAGCTCGGTTCGAGCTCGGGGTAGTGTTCCTTGCTGATGCCGGCGCGGCCCCCGCGGAAGTGCAGCATGGTGGGCGAGGGGATGGTGACCTTGGCCACGCTGCCGCGGCCCGGGCCGATCTGGCTCTTGAGGTACTGGAAGTCGGCCAGCTGGATGTCCTTGACGTGGCGCACCTTGTCGACCACGCGCATCACGGGCGGGGCCAGCTCCTTGGTGCCGTCGGGCTTGACCACGGTGACCGGGATGTCGGTCTTGACGCCGCCGATCTGCTCCAGGAAGTCGATGTGGAAGTAGGTACGGCGGAACTCGCCATCGGTGATGCTCTGCAGGCCCACGTCCTCCTGGAACTTCACGATCTCGGTGATGGCCTTGTCTTCCACCTTGCGCAGCTGTTCGGCCGTGATCTCGCCCTTGGCCTTCTGCTCACGGGCTTCCAGCAGGTACTTGGGGCGCAGGAAGCTGCCGACATGGTCGGCGCGGAAGGGCGGGGTGGTGCGTAGCGTCATGGGTGTCTCCTGTGTGATGGGCTTGGGATCAGCCGCCGCGGGAACGTCATTCAGGATGCGGATTATGGACCAGTTATCGCAGCATGGCATATCACGCAGAATGATTTTGCTCTGGTTCCCGCCCACCGCCGGGCGCACACTGACTGTGGCGGCCGTGCGCCGACCGTGCCGGCCGCCAGACTCACAACAAAGGAAGACCTATGCGGTTCAAACAGTGGCTGGCGCCTTGGGTATCCGGTGTGGCGCTGGGTGTTGTGCTGCTGCTGCCGCTGGCGGCAGCGGCCCAGGACATCGTGATCGGCCAGATCGGTCCCTTCTCCGGCCTGCCGGCGCCCGATGCGCCGCAGCTCAACCAGGGGGCCAGGGCCTACTTTGCCCAGCTCAACAAGGCTGGCGGCATCAACGGACGCAAGATCTCTTTCTTCGAACTCGACGACACCTACAAGCCCGACGGTTTCGTGGCGGCCTTCGAGCAGGCCATGCAGCGCAAGCCGGTGGCGCTGATCTCTCCGGTCGGATCGGCCTCGCTGCAGCGCATGTTTGCCGACAAGCTGCTCGACAAGCACGATGTGGTCATC
>JAYNNS010000058.1:5291-6669 GCA_038112835.1 Curvibacter sp.
ATGTCGTCATCATGAACGCCGTGCCGGGCGCGGAGCCCTTTCGCAACCCCGGGCATCCCCGGCTGTTTCACGTGCGGGCCGGCGACAAGCAGCAGATCGAGAAGATCGTGAACCACGCCCGCACCCTGGGCATCGTCAAGCTGGGCGTGCTGCATCAGGACATCCCCATGGGCACCGGCGGGGTCAAGGTGGTGGCCGACGAGGCGGCCCGCCTCACGGGCATGGAGATCAGGGGCTTCCAGTCCGTGTTCAAGCCCGAGGAGCAGGCCCAGGCGGCGCAGGCGGTCTTCCAGTACAACCCCCAGGGCGTGATCGTGATCGGTGCGCCGCCCTTCGCGGCGGGGGGTGTGGCCGCCTTGCGCAAGGCGGGCATCACGCAATCCATCTTCATCCTGGCCGATACGGCGCCCGGCATGCTGGCCCGGGTGGCCGGTGCCGACCTGGCGCGCGGGGTCGGCATTTCACAGATCTATCCGAACCCCCATGGCCGGACCCGGGCCCTGGCGCGGGATTTCCAGCTGGCCATGCAGGCCGCCTACCCGGACGTCAAGAGCTATGCGGCCTTCCACATGGAAGGCTACCTGTCGGCCCGCATCCTGGGCGAGGGCCTCAAGCGCATCCGCGGCGAGATCACCCCGGCAGCCCTGGCCAGGAGCCTGCAGGCCATGGGGGAGATCGACTTCGACGGCTATCGCATCGATTTTTCCAAGGGCAATGTCGGCAGCCGTTTCGTGGACATCGCCGTGATGGATCACGAGGGCCGCCTGCGCTACTGAGCGGCAGTCGGTTCCGCTGCCCTCCGGTCCGGCCGCGGGCCCGACCGGTTTTTTCTTGTCTGGGCAGGGGTAAGATATTTCAAACCGTTATATCTATCAGTCCGGAATTGGACTTGCGCATGATGCGGTTTGGGGCGAAAGTTACGCACCTTCGCGTACGTGCACAGGGTCGCGCCTGTGCGCTTCCGGACCGGGTGCGTGGAGTGATAACACCTATTTAGGAGTCTTTCATGAAAAAGCGAGTGTTTCTGAGCGCATCCGCGCTGGCGCTGGCGGCGCTGTCGTCCACGGCCGTGCTGGCCCAGGACAATGTCTTCAAGATCGGTCTGATCCTGCCCATGACCGGCCAGCAGGCTTCCACCGGCCGCCAGATCGAGGCCGCGGCCAAACTCTACATGGCCCAGAACGGCGACACCGTCGCCGGCAAGAAGATCCAGCTCATCGTCAAGGACGACACCAGCGTGCCGGACGTGACCAAGCGCCTGGCCCAGGAACTGGTCGTGAACGACAAGGTCAACGTGCTGGCCGGCTTCGGCATCACGCCCTCGGCCTTCGCCACGGCCCCGATCGCCACCCAGTCCAAGACGCCGATGGTCGTGATG
>JAYNNS010000058.1:6679-12012 GCA_038112835.1 Curvibacter sp.
CCCTACAACGTGCGCACCAGCTTCACGCAGGCGCAGTCCTCGGTCGCCAAGGCCGACTCGGCGGTGGCCAAGGGCGGCATCAAGAAGGTGGTGACCCTGGTCAGCGACTACGGCCCGGGCCATGACGCCGAGAAGTTCTTCAAGGACCGCTACATCTTCAACGGCGGCACCGTGATCGAGTCCCTGCGCGTGCCCATGCGCAACCCGGATTTCGCGCCCTTCCTGCAGAAGGTGCGTGACGCCAAGCCCGATGGCCTGTTCGTCTTCGTGCCCTCGGGCGCCGGCGCGGCCGTGATGAAGCAGTTCCTCGAGCGCGGCATGGACAAGGCCGGCATCAAGCTGATCGGCCCCGGCGATATCACCGACGACGACCAGCTCAACGACATGGGCGACGGCGCCCTGGGCGTGGTGACGGCGCACTTCTACTCGGCCGCCCATCCCTCGCCGACCAACAAGAAGTTCGTCGAGGCCTTCAAGAAGGCCAACAAGGGCATGCGCCCGAACTTCATGGCCGTGGGCGGCTATGACGGCATGCGCGTGATCTACGAAGCGCTCAAGGTCTCCAAGGGACAGGGTGGCGGCGACGGCCTGCTGGCCGCGATGAAGGGCCAGGTCTGGGAAAGCCCGCGTGGCCCCATGTTCATCGACGCCCAGACCCGCGACGTCGTGCATAACATCTACCTGCGCAAGGTGGAAAAGCAGGGCGGCGAGCTCTACAACGTCGAATTTGACGTCATCAAGGACGTCAAGGATCCCGGCAAGACCAAATAAGTCGGCCGGCACGGGCGCCACCTCCGTGGTGGCGCCCTGTTTTTTTGTTCTGACCCGACACCTCCCCCCAGTCCATGCTGACGATACTTTTTGATGGCATTGCCTACGGCATGCTGCTCTTCATCCTGGCGGTCGGCCTGTCCGTCACCATGGGCCTGATGAACTTCATCAACCTGGCCCACGGCGCTTTCGCCATGGTCGGTGGCTATGCCACGGTGATCCTGATGCAGCGCTACGACGTGCCCTTCCTGCTGTGCCTGCCCATCGCCTTTTTCGGCGTGGCCCTGCTCGGCGCGGTGCTCGAGCGCACGCTCTATCGGCCCATGTATGCCAAGTCGCACCTGGAGCAGGTGCTGTTCTCCATCGGGCTGACCTTCATGGCCGTGGCGGCCATGGACTATTTCATGACCTCCAGCCAGCAGATCGTCCACCTGCCCGACTGGCTCAAGGGCCGCACCGAGATCGGTGAGGGCACCTGGATGCTGGGCATGGGGCACTATCGTCTGTTCATCATCGCCATCTGCGCGGCGCTGACCATCGGTCTGCAGTACATCCTGACCCGCACGCGCTTCGGCAGCCGCCTGCGCGCCTCGGTGGACGACCAGCGCGTGGCCGCGGGCCTGGGCATCAACGTCAACGTCGTTTTCCTGCTGACCTTCGCCATGGGCTCGGGCCTGGCCGGCCTGGGCGGTGCGCTCGGCGCCGAAGTGCTGGGCCTGGACCCGACCTTCCCGCTGAAGTACATGATCTATTTCCTGATCGTGGTGGCTGTCGGCGGTACGTCCTCGATCACCGGCCCGCTGCTGGCGGCGCTGCTGCTGGGCATCGCCGACGTGGCGGGCAAGTACTTCATCCCGCGCTTCGGCGCCTTCATCGTGTATTTCCTCATGATCGTCATCCTGATCTGGCGTCCCCAGGGCCTGTTCGTGCGCAAGGGGGGCAAGTGATGAACGCGGTACAGCAGTTCCTGCTCGACAAGCAGCGCATCAAGCTCTGGGAGCCTCTGTTCTGGGCCGTGGCCCTGAGCCTGCCCCTGGTGGTCGGCGGCCATTCGCTGATCGTCAACGAAGTGGCCATCGTGGCCCTGTTCGCGGTCTCGCTGGACCTGATCCTGGGCTATGCCGGCATCGTGTCCCTGGGCCATGCGGCCTTCTTCGGCATGGGCGCCTACGCGGCTGCGCTGTTCGCCAAGCACATCCACCCCGATCCCCTGCTGGGCCTGGCTTTCGCCATGGGCGTGTCCACCCTGCTGGGCGCGGTCTGCTCGCTGACCATCATGCGCGGCTCGGACCTGACCCGCCTGATGGTGACCATGGCCGTGGCCATGATCCTGATGGAACTGGCCAACAAGCTGGACTGGCTGACCGGCGGCGCCGACGGCCTGCAGGGCGTGGTCATGGGGCCGCTGCTCGGCGTCTTCGAGTTCGACCTCTACGGCCGCACCGCCGCCTGGTATTCGCTGAGCGTGCTCATCGTGCTCTTCTTCCTGGCGCGCCGCCTGGTGCACTCGCCCTTCGGCGGCACCCTGATGGCGCTGCGCGACAACCGTCTGCGCGCCATGGCCATCGGCATCCCGGTGATCTCGCGCCAGGCCGTGATCTACACCGTGGCCGCGGGTGTGGCCGGTGCGGCCGGGGCCCTGCTGGCGCAGACCACCAGCTTCGCCTCGGTCGAGGTGTTCGCCTTCGACCGCTCGGCCGACCTGATGCTGCTGGTGGTGATCGGCGGCGCGGGCTGGCTTTACGGCGGTGTCACCGGTGCCATCGTCTTCGAACTGCTGCAGGACTGGATCTCGTCCATCACCCCGCAGTACTGGACCTTCTGGATCGGTCTCTTCCTCGTGGTGCTGATGCTGGTCGGTCGTGACCGTCTGATCCGCCCCTGGACATGGGTCTCGAAGGGGAAGAAACAATCATGAGTGCTCCTGAAATCGTTCTCTCCGCGCAGAACCTGGTCAAGCGTTTCGGCGGCATCACCGCCACCGGCAACGTCAGCCTGGACCTGCACAAGGGCGCGCGCCATGCCCTCATCGGCCCCAACGGTGCCGGCAAGACCACGCTGATCAACCTGCTGACGGGCGTGCTCGAACCCACCGAAGGCCGCATCCTGCTCGAAGGGCAGGACATCACGCAGCTGGCCCCGCACGAGCGCGTGCAGCGCGGCATGGTCCGCACCTTCCAGATCAACCAGCTCTTCGACACCCTGACCCCGGTCGAGACCCTGGCGCTGACCGTCTCCCAGCACCTGGGTCTGGGCCGGCGCTGGTGGCAGCCGCTGGGCCGCAACACCGAGGTGACCGAGCGCTGCGAGCGTCTGCTCGAGCAGTTCCACCTGACGGAGGTCATGACGCAGCAGACCCGCGTGCTGGCCTACGGCAAGCGCCGCCTGCTGGAGATCGCCATCGCCCTGGCCTGCGAGCCGCGTGTGCTGCTGCTCGACGAGCCTGTGGCCGGCGTGCCCGCTGGCGAGCGCGAGGAACTGCTGCAGACCGTGGCGGCCCTGCCGGCCGATGTGTCGGTGCTCCTGATCGAACATGACATGGATCTCGTTTTCAGTTTTGCCAAGCGCATGACCGTGCTGGTCAACGGCACCGTGCTCACCGAGGGTGACCCGGACACCATCGCGAACGATCCGCAGGTCAAGGCCGTGTACCTGGGCCATGGCGAGGAGGTGGCCCATGGCTGAACTCCTCAAGGTCGAGGGCTTGAGCGCCGGTTACGGCGAGGCCGTGGTCCTGCACGACGTGTCCGTGGCGCTGCCCCAGGGCCAGACCCTGGCGCTGCTGGGCCGCAACGGCACGGGCAAGACCACCTTCATGAACACCCTGGCCGGCGCCACGCGCCAGCACGGCGGCACCATCACCTTCGACGGCGTGGCCCTGCACAAGGTGCCGCTGCACCAGCGCGCTGCCGCCGGCATCGGCTGGGTGCCGCAGGAGCGCAACATCTTCAAGTCGCTCACGGTGGACGAGAACCTCACTGCCGTGGCGCGCCCCGGTCCGTGGACGCCCGCGCGCGCCTACGAGATGTTCCCGCGCCTGGCCGAGCGCAAGACCAACCTCGGCACCCAGCTTTCGGGCGGCGAGCAGCAGATGCTGGCCGTGGCCCGCGCCCTGGTGCTCAATCCCAAGCTGCTGCTGCTGGACGAGCCGCTGGAGGGCCTGGCCCCCATCATCGTGCATGAATTGCTGCGCGCCATCCGCCGCATCACGCGCGAGGAGGGGCTGTCGGCCATCATCGTCGAGCAGCACCCGCAGGCCATTCTGGCCATCTCCGACGTGGCGGCCGTGCTGGACCGCGGCACCGTGGTGCATTCGGGTACAGCGCAGTCGCTGCTGGACCAGCCCGAGCTGCTCGATCGTTTGCTGGGTGTCGCGCGTTGAGTGCGCCGCGTCTTTTTGTTGAGTCTAGGAGATCAAGACATGAAACTGAAGATCAACCGTCGTAGCGCCGTGGCCCTGCTGCTGGGTACGACCCTGGCATCGTCCGGCTGGGCCCAGGCCTTCCCGAGCAAGCCCCTGCGCATCGTCGTGCCCTTCGGGGCCGGCGGCGTGGCCGACCTGACGGCGCGCACCGTGGCCCAGAAGCTGTCCCAGAGCCTAGGCCAGCCGGTGGTCATCGACAACAAGCCGGGTGCTGGCGGTGTCGGCGCTGCCGACACGGTGGCCAAATCGGCGCCGGATGGCCACACCCTGCTGCTGATGTCCAACGCCAGCGCCGTGACCGCCACGCTCTTCAACAAGCTGCCCTACGACACCGTCAAGGACTTCACGCCGGTCAGCACCCTGGGCTTCTTCGACATCGCGGTCGTGACCGCGACCGAATCGAAGTTCAAGACCCTGGGCGAGGTGCTGGCCTATGCCAAGGCCAACCCCGGCAAGCTCAATGTGGGCAGCATCAACATCGGCAGCACCCAGAACCTGGCGGCCGAGCTGTTCAAGTCGAATGCCGGCGTGGACATGCAGATCGTGCCCTTCAACGGCACGCCGGCCGTGGTCAATGCCCTGCGCGGTGGCCAGATTGACGTGGCCGTCGAGATCGTCTCGCCCATCATGGGTCAGATCAAGGGTGGCGCCCTGCGTGCCCTGGCGATCACCGACACGACGCGTTCGGCCCTGCTGCCCGACGTGCCGACCACCAAGGAAGCCGGCCTGCCCAACTACCAGGCTTCGTCCTGGAACGCCTTGGCCGTGCCCGCGGCCACGCCCAAGGACGTGGTGGCCCGCCTGCATCGCGAGATCGTGGCGGCCGTGAACGATCCGGAAGTCAGCAAGAAGTTGCGCGAGCTCAATATCGAGCCGCGTTCGCAGACCCCCGAGCAGACGGCCGCTTTCCTCCAGAGCGAGATCAAGCGCTGGGGTGACGTGATCGTCAAGGCCAACATCCCGCGCCAGTAAGGTGCCTGGGGGGCTGCCCGCGGGTAGCCCCAGGCTGGTCGGAGGCCCTGCCGGCATCGTGTCGGCCGGGCCTCTGTCTTTGGGGGGCGTATCTCCGACGGGACATGGTTGTCGGCAGAGATATGGGTTCCCCGTTCTTCTGAGTCGGGAGTCACCGATCGTGGGT
>JAYNNS010000059.1:0-11971 GCA_038112835.1 Curvibacter sp.
GTCCAGGGTGGTGAGGGCCTGGCGCTGCGTGGGCAGGCTGGCGTGCTGCACCAGGGCCACGGGGGTGGCAGCGGGCAGGCCGCGCAGCAGGCCTTGTTCGATCTGCTGCGCGCCGCTCACGCCCATGTAGATCACGAGCGTGAGCTGTTCGGCATGGGCCGTGGCCGCCAGGGCGGCCCAGTCGGGCATGCGACCGCCGGGCTTGGCGTGGCCGGTGATGAAGAGCACGCCGTGGGCATGGTCGCGGTGCGTGAGCGGCGCGCCCAGGCTGCTCACGGCGGCCAGGCCCGCCGTGATGCCGTTGACCACGTCCACGCGGATGCCGGCCTCGGCCAGGTGCTGTACCTCTTCGCCGCCACGGCCGAAGACATAGGGATCGCCGCCCTTGAGGCGCACCACGTGCTCGCCCTCGCGCACCGCGGTGATCATGAGCTTCTCGATGAAGGACTGCGGCGTGGAGGTGCAGCCGCCGCGCTTGCCCACGTGCACGATGCGTGCGCCCGGTGCGGCATGCGCGAGCACGGCCTCGTTGACGAGGTCGTCGACCAGGATCACGGTGGCGCGTGCGATGGCCTTGACGGCCTTGAGCGTGAGCAGCTCGGGGTCGCCCGGGCCGGCGCCGACGAGGGTGCAGGAACCGGTCAGGGGAAAGTGTGTGGCGTGCATGCGGTGGTCCTTGCAAGCTTCATGCCGCCTGTTTGAGCGGAATAACCCGCCGCACCAGGCGCTGCAGCTCGGGCACGCAGGAGCCGCAGTTGGTGCCGCACTTCAGGGTCTGCTGCAGGGCGGCCAGGCGCTCGCTGGCGTTGCCGCCGCACTGCGCCAGCGTGTCGCTGATGGCGTCTTCGTTCACGTTGAAGCAGGTGCAGACCTGGCGGCTGCGCGCGGGCAGGGCCACCGGGGCCTGGGCGCCGGGCAGCAGGATCAGGCGGCCGTAGCTCTGGGCCGGCAGCTCCTGCTGCAGCAGGCTGCGGATCCAGCTCTCGGCGCGGGTGTCGCCGGCCAGCAGCACGGCGCGCAGCGTGGTCTGGTCGCCCTGGCGTTCCAGCAGCGCGGCGCGGCGCTGGCCGCGCTTGCGGTCGGCGTAGCGCAGGCTGCCGGCCGCGTCCAGACCCAGCAGGGCCTCGATCTCGGCCAGCAGCGCATCGGGCACGGCCTCGTGCGCGGCGGCGCGAAACAGCACGCCGCTTTTCTTCGTGTCCGCGCCGTCCAGGGCCGTGGCTTGGGCGAAAGGCACGCAGCTGGCGTAGGGGAACCGCGTCATCAGGCGGCGCAGGGCCTCGCGTGCGGCCAGGGCACGGTCCGCGGGCAGCCAGGCCAGGCCCAGCAGGGTCCAGGGCAGTTCGGCCTTGAGGATCTTGACGGCCGCGTGCTTGAGCTCGGGTTGCTTGGACGTGGGGCAGTAGCTGGAGGTGGTCAGCGCATTGACGCCCGCCAGGGGCAGGCCCGTGCTGCTGATGCCGCTCACGAACTCCGGTCCCCAGTGCATGGCCATGAAGGCCTGGCCGCTGGCCAGCTCCTCGCTGGCTTGCAGGGGCACGAGGATGGAGCCGCGCTTGCTGGTCACGTGCACGAGGTCGCCCTCGGCCAGGCCGCGGCGCGCCATGTCGCCCGCGTTCATCTGCACCGTGGGCTCGGCCACATGGCCGAAGAGGCGGCCCAGGGTGCCGGTGCGGCTCATGCCGTGCCACTGGTCGCGCAGGCGGCCCGTGGTCAAGGCGAAGGGAAAGCGTGATTCGCGTGGTTCGGCCACGGGCTGGTAGGCCAGGCTGGCGAAACGTGCGCGGCCGTCTGCGGTGGGGAAGACGCCGTCCTCATAGAGGCGCTGCTTGCCATTCGTGGCGCCTTCGGGCAGCGGCCATTGCCGGGGCGCCTGTTCCAGCAGGGCGTAGCTCATGCCGGTGATGTCCAGGTCGCGCCCGCGTGTGGACTCGCGGTGTTCGTTCCAGACCGCCTCGGGCGTCTCGTAGGGGAAAAGCGCGTTGCGCGGGCCGATGCCCAGGGCCTGCAGGCGGCGCGCGAAATCGACGCCGATGCGCCAGTCGTGCCGCGTCTCACCCGGCGCGGTCACGGCGGGGCGCACGCGGCTGATGCGGCGCTCGCTGTTGGTCACGGTGCCGTCCTTCTCGCCCCAGGTGGTCGCGGGCAGCAGCAGGTCGGCGTAGTCGCAGGTGCTGGTGGTGAGGAAAGCCTCCTGCACCACGACGAACTCAGCGCGCTGCAGGGCCCGGCGCACGGTGGTCTGGTCCGGCAGGCTCTGCGCGGGGTTGGTGCAGGCTATCCAGAGCGCCTTGATCTCGCCGTCGGCCGCGGCCTGGAACATCTCGACCGCGGTCTTGCCCGGCTTCTCGGGCACGGAAGGAATACCCCAGAGCGCGGCCACTTCGGCGCGGTGCGCAGGGTTGGCCAGGTCGCGGTGGGCGGACAGCAAATTGGCCAGGCCGCCGACCTCGCGCCCGCCCATGGCATTGGGCTGGCCGGTGAGCGAGAAGGGGCCGGCCCCCGGCTTGCCGATCTGGCCGGTGGCGAGGTGCAGGTTGATGAGGGCCGCGTTCTTGGCCGTGCCGCTGCTGCTCTGGTTCAGGCCCTGGCAGTAGAGGCTGAGCGTGGCCTTCGAGGTGGCGAAGAGGCGGGCCGCTTCGTACAGCGTGTCCTTGGCGATGCCGCAGGTCTGCACCACCATGTCCGGCGTGTAGTCGCGCACCAGGGCCTTGAGGGCGTCGAAGCCGCGCGTGCGGGTGGCGATGTAGTTGGCGTCGGTCCAGCCTTCCCACAGCATCAGGTGCAGCATGCCGTGGTAGAGCGCCACGTCGGTGCCGGGCTGGATCTGCACAAAGAGGTCGGCCGTGCCGGCGGTGTCGGTGCGGCGCGGGTCCACCACGACGATCTTCATCTCGGGGCGCTGCTTCTTGGCCTCCTCGATGCGGCGGAACAGGATGGGGTGGGCCCAGGCCGCGTTGGAGCCGGTGATGAAGAGGCAGTCGGCGTGGTTGACGTCCTCATAGCTGGCGGGCGGCGCGTCCGCGCCCAGCGTGAGCTTGTAGCCGGCCACGGCGCTGCTCATGCACAGGCGCGAGTTGGTGTCGATGTTGTTGGTGCCGATCAGCCCCTTGGCCAGCTTGTTGTAGACGTAGTAGTCCTCGGTGAGCAGCTGCCCGCTCACATAGAAGCCCACGGCGTCGGGACCGTGTTCCTGGATGACGCCGGCAAAGCGTGTGGCCGCGAGGTCCAGCGCGGCATCCCAGGACAGGGGCTGGGGCGCGGCATCGCGCTGCAGGCGTTGCATGGGCTGCAGCAGGCGCGTCTGGCGTGTCACCTCGGGGGCGGCCGTGAGGTGCAGGGTGGAGCCCTTGGAGCACAGGCGGCCGAAGTTGGCCGGATGATCGGGATCCCCGCGCACGCCGATGATCTGGTCGCGCCGCGACTCGATGATCACGCCACAGCCCACGCCGCAGTAGGGACAGGTGGAGCGAGTTTCCTTATGCATGCAAAGTCCCTACGGAGGCGTCTCCATGGTCCGCACCGCGGTGAGCGGCGTTAGCCGCTACACCGCAGTAGGGGCAGGTTGAACGGGTTTCCTTGTGCATGCGGGTGCCCTCGTTTGTTTTAGGCGCAGGATGCCGTCCTGCGCGTGCAGGGGCCGGCCACGGGCGGGGCAATGTCCAGCGCCAGCGTCGCGAGTTCCTTGCCATCCAGATGCACCGTGCCGTCCACCACCTTGACGGCGAAGCGCGGCGTGCTGCCCTCATCAGGGGCACGGGCGCAGCCGGTATCGAGGCCGATGGTCCAGTTGTGCAGCGGGCAGGCCACGCTGGTGCCGAAGACGATGCCTTGCGAGAGCGGGCCGCCCTTGTGCGGGCAGCGGTCGAGCAGGGCGAAGACCTGGTCCTGGTCGTTGCGGAACACGGCCACGGCCATGCCCTGCGGGCGGTTCACACGGCGCGAGCCCAGCACGGGGATGTCCTCGACGCGGCAGATGGGTTGCCATTCACTCATATCCATACTCCTTCAGGCTTTCAGACCGGCGTAGAGGCCGGTGATGCGATCCATGACCGCGAGCAGGTTCTCGCTGGTCACGAACATGTCGGACAGGGCCTTGGGGCCAGCGCCGTGGATGTCCTTGAGCGCCAGGTCGAAGAACAGCCACTGGTGGTCGGCCAGGGCCAGCTGGTCCTTGATGGCGACCGTGGCCTCCGGGGCGTGGCGCAGCAACTCCATGGCACTGAGGAATTCCACGCGTGCCTTGGCAATCTCGGCCTGGGCCCGGGCGGGCTCCACCTTCAGCGTGGCGGCGTAGAAGAACTTGGCCATGCGCTGCGAGAGCATGCGCTGGCGGCCCGCGATGTTGACCAGCTTGCCCACGGGCTTGCTGGACACGGCCTCGTACTGCACCGTGCCCTGGTGGGCCAGGGCCAGCACGCGCGCATCGGTGTCCAGCAGGGCACCCGCTCCGTCGCGGCTCGGGTGCTTGCCGACCAGCGCGCCCTTGTACTCGCTCCAGGCGCCTTCGAGGTCCGCATAGGTCTTGCGCAGCTCGGCGTTGGGGGCGTAGGTCTTGAGCTCGACCAGCTGGCGGTCGAACAGGGCCATGGAGCGGTCCAGCACCAGCTGGGCCGAGGCGCTCTCGGTCCTGTGCACCAGGGCCAGCCAGGCCTTGGCCATGCGCTGCGAGAGCATGCGCTGGCGGCCGGCCTTGTTGATGGCGTCGTTGAGGTCCAGCACCTGGGCCCGGGCGTCCAGACCCAGGCCGGCCGTGCTGGCGAGGATGAGCAGGTCGCGGCGGTTCATGCCGACACCTTGTCGACCTGGATCGGGATGAACTGGCGTGTGTCGACCCGAGCCTTGTCGGTCTCGAACCAGGGATCGGGCTCACCGTCCAGCGCGTACTGCAGGCGCTCCCACAGGGCCTTACGGCCTTCGTGGTCGTCCAGGATCTTCTTCTTCACATAGTCCAGGCCCACGCGGTTCACGTAGTGCACCGTGCGCTCGAGGTACCAGCCTTCCTCGCGGTAGAGCTGCATGAAGGCGCCGGTGTACTCCAGCACTTCCTCGGCGGTCTTGAGCTTGGTGAAGAAGTGCGCCACCTCGGTCTTGATGCCGCCGTTGCCGGCGATGTGCATCTCCCAGCCCGAATCGACGCCGATGATGCCCACGTCCTTGATGCCGGCCTCGGCGCAGTTGCGCGGGCAGCCGGAGACGGCGAACTTCACCTTGTGCGGTGCGTACATGCGCCACATGGCGCGCTCCAGATCCTTGCCCATCTGGGTGCTGTCCTGCGTGCCCATGCGGCACCATTCGCTGCCCACGCAGGTCTTGACCGTACGCAGGGCCTTGGCGTAGGCGTGGCCGCTGGGCATGCCGATGTCGTTCCACACGGCCTGCAGGTCTTCCTTTTTCACACCCAAGAGGTCGATGCGCTGGCCGCCCGTGACCTTGACCGTGGGGATCTTGTACTTGTCCACCGCGTCGGCGATGCGGCGCAGTTCGTCGGCCGTGGTCTCGCCGCCCCACATGCGCGGGATCACGCTGTAGGTGCCGTCCTTCTGGATGTTGGCGTGGCTGCGCTCGTTGATGAAGCGGCTCTGCGGATCGTCCTTGGCCTCCTTGGGCCAGCTGGAGATCAGGTAGTAGTTGACGGCCGGGCGGCAGCTGGCGCAGCCGTTGGGCGTCTTCCAGTTCATGAACTTGAAGACAGAGTCTATGGTCAGCAGCTTGTTGGCGACGATGGCCTCGCGCACGGCCTGATGGCCGTGGTCCGTGCAGCCGCACATGGCCTTGGTCTTGGGCGTGGCGGAGTAGTCGCCACCGGCCGTGAACATGAGGATCTGTTCCACCAGGCCTGTGCAGGAGCCGCAGGAGGCGCTGGCCTTGGTGTGCTTGCGCACCTCTTCCAGCGTGAACAGGCCTTTTTCCTTGATGGCCTTGCAGATCGTGCCCTTGGTCACGCCGTTGCAGCCGCAGACTTCGTCGCTGTCGGCCATGGCGGCGGCCTTGCTGTGGCCATCAACGCCGGCGTCGCCGATGTTCGATTCCCCGAACATCAGCTTGTCGCGGATGTCGCCCACGCTGCGGCCGTCGCGCAGCAGCTTGAAGTACCAGCTGCCGTCCACCGTGTCGCCGTAGAGGCAGGCGCCGACGAGCTTGTCGTCCTTGAGCACCAGCTTCTTGTAGACGCCGCCGGCCGGGTCGCTCATCACGATCTCTTCGGTGTCCTCACCGCCCATGAAGTTGCCAGCCGAGAACAGGTCGATGCCCGTGACCTTGAGCTTGGTGGACGTCAGCGAACCGGTGTAGCGGCCGATGCCGAATTGCGCCAGGTGGTTGGCCAGCACCTTGCCCTGCTCGAACAGCGGGGCCACCAGACCGTAGGCAATGCCGCGGTGGGCCGCGCATTCGCCCACGGCGTAGATGCGCGCATCGGTGGTGGTCTGCAGCGTGTCGCTGACCACGATGCCGCGGTTCACGTGCAGCTTCATCTTCTCGGCCAGGGCCGTGTTGGGGCGGATGCCCACGGCCATGACCACCAGATCGGCGGGCACTTCGCTGCCGTCCTTGAACTTCACGCTCTTGACGCGGCCATCGGCTCCGCCCACCAGCTCCTGCGTCTGCGCGCCGATCAGGAAGCGCATGCCGCGCTCTTCGAGCGACTTCTGCAGCATCTTGCCCGCCACGTCGTCGAGCTGGCGCTCCATCAGCCAGGGCATCACATGCACCACGCTGACCGTCATGCCGCGTTTCATCAGGCCGTTGGCCGCTTCCAGGCCCAGCAGGCCGCCGCCGATGACCACGGCATGCTTGTACTTGGCGGCGGCCTCGATCATGGCCTCGGTATCGGCGATGTCGCGGTAGGCCAGCACGCCTTGCAGGTCCTTGCCCGGCACGGGCAGGATGAAGGGATTGGAGCCCGTAGCCAGGATCAGGCGGTCGTAGTCGGCGCTGATCGTCTCGCCCCGGGCATTCGTGGCGTGCACCACGCGCTTGACGCGGTCCACGTCGTTGACCGTGTAGCCGGCGTGCAGGGTGATGCCGTTGTCCTGGTACCAGGCCCAGTCGTTGAGGATGATCTCCTCCAGCTTCTGCTCGCCGGCCAGCACGGGCGAGAGCAGGATGCGGTTGTAGTTGGGGTGGGGCTCGGCCCCGAAGACCGTGATCTCGTACAGATCGGGCGCGATCTTCAGCAGTTCTTCCAGCGAGCGCACACCGGCCATGCCGTTGCCGATCATGATCAGCTTGAGTTTCTTCATCGCCAACTCTCCGTCATCCAAATAAGGCGTGCCAAACAAAAATGAGTCCACAGATGGACTGCCCTGGGGCAGTGCCTGTGTGGACGCCTTTGTCCTGTCTGCTTCCGATCCGCCTTTGCACCGGAAGAGTGATTCGGGGCCAACATTGGCCGGGTACGCGCAAAGTCATGCAAGGCCCATGCCAGCTTTTGCAATGCAGCAAAGGGGTGAATACAGGCCCGGATGGCGCCGGCAGAATGCACCAGGACGGGCATCAAACTTGCACAGGGAACAGGCATGAGCTTCGAGATGGACATTGCCTACACCTCGCGGGCCGGCAGCAAGCCGGTCAACGAGGATTTCGCCGGCGCCATGCTGCCCGAGGAGGGACAGGAGGCCATGGGCGTGGTTGCGGCCATCGCCGACGGGGTCAGCGCCGGCGGCCTGGGGCGCGACGCCGCCCAGACCACGGTCACCACCTTGGTGCGCGATTACTACGGCACCCCCCCAACCTGGGACACCACCGTCGCGCTCGATCGCATCATCGCCGCCCAGAACGCCTGGCTGGCCGCCTCCAACCGGCGCAGCGCACCGGCCGTGGGGCTGACCACGCTCACCGCTTTGGTGCTGCGCGGGCATTCCTGGACCCTGGCCCATGTGGGCGACACGCGCGCCTACCTGCTGCGCGCAGGGCAGGTGACCCAGCTCACGGTGGACCACGTCATGCCGCACCGCGACTTCCGCCACCAGCTCCTGCGCGTGGTGGGCGCGGAAGACCGCCTGGTGGTGGATTACATGCAAGGCGACCTGCAGGTGGGCGACGTCTTCATCCTGCTCAGCGACGGCGTGCACGGCTCGGTGCGCCTGCGCCAGCTGGCCGAACTCGCGGAGCTGGCCCAGGCCCAGGCGATTGCCGACGGCCTGGTGCAGGCAGCCCTGCGTGCCGGCAGCAATGACAACGCCACGGCCCTGGTGGTGCGCGTGCTGGGCCTGCTGGACGCCACGCTGCAGGACGTGGGCCGTAGCGCGCAGGAGCTGCCCGTGCCCGTGCGCCTCAAGCCCGGGGACCTGATCGATGGTCTGCGCGTGGAAGAGCTGGTGGCCGACAACGGCGTCAACCTCATTTACCGCGTGCGAGGCATGGCCCCCACGCTCGGCACAGGCGTGTCCTCGCTGCCCCCCGAGGGGGTCCTCGCGCCTAAGGGCGGCCTGTCGGCGCTCGACGCCCACCCCCACACCCACACCGACTACGCGCTCAAGACCCTGCACCCCTCACGCGCGCACGACCCCGAGGAAAGCGCCATGCTGGCGCACGAGGCCTGGCTGGCGCGCTGCATGCAGACCTCGCGCGCCGCCGAACACCTCGTGCGCCTGCACGAGAAACCGCCGGGCGGCAAGGGCCAGACGGCCTTCTACCTGCTCTACGACTGGCACGCCGGCGAGACCCTGGCGCAGATGCTGGCGCGCCAGCACCGCTTCGCTCCTGCGCAGGTGGTGGACCTGGCCGCCCAGGTGCTGCAGGCCCTGGGCCGCCTGCACCGCCAGAGCGTGGTGCACCGCGACCTCAAGCCCGCCAACCTGCACCTGGGCGCCGACGGCGTGCTGCGCCTGCTGGACCTGGGCGTGGCGCTCAGCGGCCACGAACCCGCGGCCCTGCGCGAGCTGCACGCCGGCACGCCCAGCTACGTCAACCCCGAGCAATGGGGCTTCAGCCTGCGCTCGGGCCGGGTCGATACCGATGTGCCGCCCGAAGCCCCGGACGCGCAGAGCGATCTCTACGCCCTGGGTGTCACGCTCTATCAGTTGCTCACCGACGGCAAGCTGCCCTACGGCGAGGTGCTGCCCTACCAGAGCGGCCGCTACTACCGCGATCCCCAGCCGCCCAGCCGCGACAACCCCGAGGTGCCGATCTGGCTCGACCACGTGGTGCTCAAGGCCGTCGCGCGCGACAAGCGCCAGCGCTTCGAGACCGCGGAGGAGTTCCGGCTGGCGCTGGAGCGCGGGGCCTCACGCCCGCTGACGGCGCCGCCGGCGACACCGCTACTGCAGCGTGACCCGACCTTTGTGTGGAAGCTGCTGTTCGGGGTGAGTGCGCTCTTCAACCTGATGCTGGTCTACTGGCTGCTGTTTTTGCCCAAGTGATGGCCTGAAATCCCGTGGCAGTGTGTCCGCACACAGCCCGGGGCGCATGCCGGCCCGGCAGCGAGAAACGGGCGATCGACCTGGCCCAGGGTATTCTTTGGGCGCTTCCGGGCCGCACCCGCCAGGAAGCGCGAACCTGACCTTCGGACGAATCCTTGCTGGAACCCCGTGTATGAGCGTAGCCTATGTTGTCGGCCAGATCATGGTGAAGAATCCTGTGATGTGGGCTGAGTACCGGAGCAAAGTCCCCGAGACACTGAGCCCTTGGGGGGCTGAGCTTGTCTTTCGCGGCAAAAAAGCCGCCACTTTCTCCGGCGAGAACCCATACCCGGATATTGTGGTGATCCGCTTCCCGAGTGTTGCGGCTGCGCAGGGCTGGTTCGCATCGCCGGCCTATCAATCGCTGATTCCGCTTCGCCAGCAGGCTGCGGAGGTGGTTCTGCTTTCTTATGAATCGTGACGCCCTCGTGCCCTCAGGCGGAGGCAGCTTCACTTTGCTGGCGCAAGGTTGGCCGGCGCTGACAGGTTGAAAGACGCTGTGCGTCTTAACGGTGGCGCCGATCACGCACTCCGTGCGTGGCTTCCCTTTGAGTTTCGACCCGCTTGCGCTTAACTTTGCTGCGCAAAGTTAGCCTTCTCTGAAGGTGAGGCGAAGTGCTGCGCACTTCATCGGCTGGCGCCGATCACGCACTTCGTGCGCGGCCTCCCCTTTCAGCCCAGGTCCTGGTCCACCGGACCTGCATGAAGCGCATCATCCCCAGCACTGCCAGCGAGAGCAGGGCAAACAGGGCGAAGCCCCAGAAGTAGGTGCCGGTGTACTGCTTGGACAGGCCCATGGCGTTGGGCACCAGGCCGCCGCCCAGCGCGCCGATCTCGCCGATCATGGAGCCGGCCACGGCCGTGGTCAGGGGCCAGCGCAGGGGCACGAGCTGGAACAGGGCGCCGTTGCCGGCGCCCAGCGCCGCGAAGCAGAGCATCATGAGCAGGGTGGTCAGCACCAGCGAGCCGCTGCTCATCCCGCAGAGCAGCAGGGTGACGGCGACGATGACCAGCACGGTGGTCAGGGTGTTGATGCCACCCCAGTGGTCCGAGATCCAGCCGCCGAAGATGCGCAGCGCGGCGCCCATGAAGGCGGCCAGCATGGTCAGCTGGCCGGCCTGCACCTTGCTCACGCCGAACTGGTCATAGTAGTAGCTGGGCAGGAAGCTGGTCAGGCCGATGAAGCCGCCGAAGGTGACGGCGTAGATGATGGAGAAGGCCCAGCCGTCCTTCTCGAACAGGCAGGCGATGTGTTCGCGAAAGCTCGCGTGCTTGTCCACGTCGTCGGGCTCGCGCGCCAGGAAGATCATCACCAGCACGGGCAGCAGCAAGCCGACGGCGGCGATGCCGTAGACGGATTTCCAGCCCCAGGCCTGGGCCAGCTGCGGGGCCAGCAGGGCCGCGATGGAGGTGCCCACATTGCCCGCGCCCACCAGGCCCATGGCCAGGCCCTTGTAGCGCGCCGGGAAGGAGCCCGAGCCCAGCGAGAGCGCCACGCCGAAGCTGGCGCCGGCGATGCCCAGCAGCACGCCCATGGCCAGCAGGTCGTGGAAGGTCTCGACGAAGAAGTAGCCGTAGAGCAGGGCCAGGGCGATGCCGCCCATCTCGACCAGGGTGGCGTTCTTGCGGCCGATGTACTGCGCCAGGATGCCCAGGGGGAAGCGCATGAGCGCACCCGCGAAGATGGGCACCGAGAGCATGAGGCCGATCTGCGCCGGGCTGAGACTCAGGCTTTCCTTGATGAAGGGGGCCATGGCGCCATTGCTCACCCAGACGCCGCAGCAGTAGGTGAAGTAGACGAAGGCGGCCAGCAGCGTGGGGCTGTGGCCGGCCTTGAGGAAATTGCGCAAGCTGTTCATCGTCGTGTCTCGTGGGCCAATGAATAAAGGCGTCCGTCCGCGCGCTGCAACGGGGCTGCGCACGGGCGAGACGCCTTTGTCTGGGGCGATCCGGCACGGCTTTGCACCGGATCAGGGAGTTCAGGCCGGCATCGGCCTCGGATGATCTATCTCAAGCAATATCCGCGCCCGTTCCTGGGGCGCGGTCATGACCAAGCCGCGATGCCTGGTTTTAAACGAGGGACACCGCAGAGCCGGCTTTGCGGGGCTGCTGGTGTCGTCCCCTTGATGGGGCTGAGGGCCGCGGCTCCCAACCTGCCCGCGCAGGTTGGGACGTGCTCGAAGAGGTACGGCCTCTGGCCGTGCCACCACGCGCCGCAGGCGCGGCTCAGGGGTGCTTCTGTTCACGCAGCCTTTTCCACATGCCCCTGGCGCGTGTAGAGGAAGTCGATCACGGCCTTGCGGTAGTGGAGGTAACGCGGGTCCTCGGCCAGCTGCACGCGGGATCTAGGGCGCGGCAGGTCCACCGTGAGCACCTCGCCGATGGTGGCGGCGGGCCCGTTGGTCATCATCACGATCTTGTCGGAGAGCAGCACAGCCTCGTCCACATCGTGCGTGACCATGACCACGGTGCTCCTGGTGCGGGCCACGATCTCCAGCAGCTCGTCCTGCAGCTTGGCGCGGGTGAGCGCGTCCAGCGCGCCGAAGGGCTCGTCCATCAGCAGCACC
>JAYNNS010000060.1:0-320 GCA_038112835.1 Curvibacter sp.
TTGTACAGGTATAGATGAAACCATCAAACCACGCAGGATTTCGGTCTGATTCTAGGAAGCCCAGTACGGGGGAGATATCCCCCAGAAGGGGCATAGGACAACATTTCTGGCTTCCTTCTGAATGCCCGCTTTCGAAACGAGTGGCCGTCAGTGCCCAGAAAATCGAGCGGCTGTAACCAGCCTGTAGCCGTCATCTCGATAGCCGCGGTGGCCCTGGGTTCGCAGCTGCCACTGGGACAGTTCCCCGCAGGCGAAGGACTTAGCTGCCCAAGCCCACGTACATATGTTGCACATCGTCGTGCGCGTCGATGGCCGCCAGG
>JAYNNS010000060.1:330-11948 GCA_038112835.1 Curvibacter sp.
CGAGGTCGTCGGCGATTGCTTCTCCTCGGCAGGGGATGTTCACGTGGCGGGACAACGCGGCGGGTCCGATCAAGGTCGAGTACTACAACGGGTCGTCCTGGGTGGCGATCTCGTTCACCTCGCCAGCGCAGACCGTGCAAGGCCAGTCATCCCTGCAGACCCTGTCGACGGTGTCAATGACGCCGTCAGCGGCCGATACCTGGTCGTCGTGGACGAGCGTCGGCACCTCCCCTGCGTCGACGAGCTACATGACCGAGGTGTGCCCCACGGCAATGAACGGCTGGGGCGCTGATGGTGTCGCCGTCGTCGAGTTCTCGATCGACGGTGGCTCCACGGTCTGGAAGCGGTGCCTGTTGGCGGTGTCGGACGGCAACACCTCCGCCGCATCGGCCACGGTCACTCCCCGGTCGATGGCGGCCAGTTCCACGTCGGCATCGGGCCTGGCGGCTTCGGCCTCGATCAGGCCCAGGTGGTCGAAGTCCCAGGCCACCGAGCCCGAGGTGCCGAGCTGGCCCTTGCGGAAGAGCACGCGCATCTCGGGGGCGGTGCGGTTGAGGTTGTCGGTGAGGCATTCCACCATCACGGGCACGCGGTGGGGAGCGAAGCCCTCGTACATCACGTGTTCGAAGTTCACCGCCTCACCCGTGAGGCCCGCGCCTTTCTTGATGGCGCGTTCCAGCGTGTCCTTGGGCATGGAGGCCTTGCGGGCCTGTTCCACCGCCAGCCGCAGGCGGGAGTTGAGCGCCGGGTCGGCACCGCCGCGCGCGGCCACCATGATTTCCTTGGCCAGCTTGCCAAACAGCTTGCCCTTGGCGTCGGCGACCTGCGCCTTGCCTTTCGCTTTCCATTGCGCGCCCATCTCGGCTTCCTTGTCGTGTGTCTTTGAACTTTTCAGGCTTGAAACTCAAGCCGGCGCGCCATTCTGGCACGCGCGCAGAGGCATCTGCTCAGGCCATCTGCGCGATGGTCTTGCGAAAGCGGGCCAGCGAGAGGCTGAACAGCACGCCACCGATCAGCAGCAGGGCGGCCAGCGAGTCCCAGACCACGTCCAGGCCGGCGCCGCGGAAGAGGATGGCCTGGCTGAGCTCGGTGAAGTGCGTGGTGGGCGAGAGCGACATCAGCCACTGCACCCAGTCGGGCATGCTCTCGCGCGGCGTCATGCCGCCCGAGAGCATCTCCAGCGGCATCATGGTCAGCATCATCAGCAGGCCGAACTGCGGCATGCTGCGCGCCAGGGTGGCCAGGAAGATGCCCATGGAGGTGGTGGCAAAGAGGTGCAGGGCCGCGCCGGCCAGGAAGAGCGGCACCGAACCGCCGATGGGCACGCGCAGCCAGGTGTGGATGACCAGGCCCAGCGAGACGCTGCAGGCCAGCAGCACGACCAGGGCCATGGACCAGACCTTGGCCAGCATGATCTCGGCCGGCGTCACGGGCATGACCAGCAGGTGCTCCACCGTGCCGTGCTCGCGCTCGCGGATCAGGGCCGCGCCGGTGAGGATGATGGAGAGCATGGTGATGTTGTTCACCACTTCCATCAGCGAACCGAACCAGCTCGGGTCCAGCGCCGGGTTGAAGCGCATGCGCGGCACCAGCTCCACGGGGGAGGGCGTGGCGCCGCGGTAGCGCTGCACGAACTCGGCCACCTCGCCCATGACGATCTGCTGGATGGCGCCGTTGCCGCTGAAGGCCTGGCCCATGCGCGTGGCGTCGATGTTGAGCTGCATCGCCGGCGCCTGGCCGGCCAGCACGTCGCGCTGGAAGTTGGGCGGGATCACGAGCACGAAGGTGTAGTGGCCGGCGTCCAGCCCCGGGTCCACCTGGGCGAGCGTGATGCGCTGCGGCGGCACGAACTGTGGCGGGTAGAAGGCCGAGCGGATGCGCTGCGAGAGCGCGGAGTCGTCCTCGTCCACGATGGCGATGGCCGTGCGGTGCAGGGTCTCGGGGGCCACGGTGCCCGCGGTGTAGATCGCCAGCGTGAAGGCGTAGATGATGAGAAAGAGCATGGCCGGATCGCGCCAGAGGCTCCAGAGCTCCTTGACGCCGAGGCGGTAGACGTGGGCGAGGTGGCGCAGCATGGTCAGATGCGTTCCAGAGGCATCCGTTCGCCCTGAGCCCGTCGAAGGGCGCTTCGACCCAGCCCGGGGCGGGTTTCGACAAGCGCAGCCTGAAGGGGAGAAGGGGGGCGCAGGACAGGCTTCATTTTTCCTGCTTCCTGAGCAGCGCGATGGCCAGACCCAGGATCACGGGCACGGCCAGCAGCAGGGGCCAGAAATGGGCCTGCAGCTCGGCAAAGCCCAGGGCCTTGTTGAAGACGCCGCGGCTGATGATGAGCATGTGGCTGGCGGGATAGGCCTCGCCGATCCAGCGGCCCGCGCCCTCCAGGGTGCTGACCGGGTTGATCAGCCCGGCGTACTGCACGGCCGGCAGCATGGTGCCCAGCATGGTGAAGAACATGGCCGCGATCTGGCTGCGCGTGACGGTGGAGGCCAGCAGGCCCATGCCGGTGGAGCACAGGCAGTAGAGCAGGGTGGCCAGGGTCAGGGCGGCGAAGCTGCCCGTCAGGGGCACGCCGAAGACGGTGACGGCGGCCAGGCACATGAGCGCGTAGTTGAGCATGGCCAGGGCCACATAGGGCAGCTGCTTGCCCAGCAGGAACTCGGTGCGCGAGACCGGTGTGACGTAGAGGTTGACGATGGAGCCCAGCTCTTTCTCGCGCACCACGGCCAGCGCGGTCAGCATGGCCGGCAGCATGAGCAGCAGCAGGGGGATGACGGCCGGCACCATGGCGGGCAGGCTCTTGACGTCCGGGTTGTAGCGGTAGCGCGCCTCCACATCCACCAGGCTCGTGGGCGCCGTGCCTGTGCGGCTGCGGCTTTGCTCCACCAGCCACTGCTGGTGCAGGCCCTGCACATAACCCAGCACGGTCTCGGCGCGCTGGGGCATGGCGCCGTCGATCCAGGCGCCGATCTGCACGCTCTGGCCGCGTTCCAGGTCGCGCGCGAAGCCCGGCGGGATCTCCAGCGCCAGGCTGATGTCGCCGCTGCGCAGGCGACGGTCCATGGCCGCGTCGTCGGCCAGCGGCGGGCGCGCGACGAAGTAGGGCGAGCCGGCCAGGTTGTCGGCGTAGGCGCGGCTGAGCTGGGTCTGGTCGCGGTCCAGCACGGCATAGCGCAGGTCGTCCACGTCCATGCTGATGCCGTAGCCGATCACGAACATCAGCAGCAGCGAGCCCAGCAGGGCCATGGCGCCGCGCACCGGGTCGCGCCGCAGCTCCAGGGCCTCGCGCCACTGATAGCTGTGCAGGCGCGTGAGGCTGCGGCGCAGGCGCTCGCGCCAGCCCGGGGCCGCGGGGACCGTGGTCTCGGGCCTGACCTGCAGGGCCGGGGCCGGCTCGCGGGCAGCGTCCTGCAGGTGGGCAATGAAGGCGGCGTTGAGGTCGCGCACGCCGCGCTGCGCGATCAGCCGTGCCGGCGTGTCGCTGGCCAGCACGCGGCCGGCGTGCATGAGCGAGATGCGGTCGCAGCGCTCGGCCTCGTTCATGAAGTGGGTGGAGATGAAGAGGGTGACGCCGTCGCGCCGCGCCAGCTCGATCATGAGCTGCCAGAAGTTGTCGCGCGCGATCGGGTCCACGCCCGAGGTGGGTTCGTCCAGGATCAGCAGCTCGGGCCGGTGCACCATGGCCACGGCCAGCGAGAGGCGCTGGCGCAGGCCCAGGGGCAGCTGCTCGGGCAGCATGTCCAGCGCGCTGCGCAGGCCGAAGCGCTCCACCATCTCGTCCACGCGCGCGGGGATCTCGGCCCGCGGCACCTCGAACAGCCGCGCGTGCAGCACCAGGTTCTGCCGTACGGTGAGTTCACCGTAGAGCGAGAACGATTGCGACATATAGCCCACGCGCCGGCGCGTGGCCAGGTCGTGCGGGTCCACGGGCTGGCCGAACAGCCAGGCCTGGCCGGCGCTGGCGGGCAGCAGGCCGGTGAGCATCTTCATGGTGGTGGACTTGCCGCAGCCGTTGGAGCCGAGGAAGCCGAAGATCTCGCCGCGGCGGATGCGAAAGCTCACGCGGTCCACGGCGGTGAAGTCGCCGAAGCGCATGGTGAGCGCGCGCGCCTCGATGGCGGCCTCGGCGCCTTCACTGTCGGCCAGCGGCTGGATCTGCACCGGGCGGTGCAGTCTGCGGACCTCTTCGGGCAGCAGGGCGATGAAGGCGGCTTCGAGCGTGTCGCGCCCGGTCTGTGCCAGCAGCTCGGCCGGGGTGTCCGTGGCCAGCACGCGACCGGCGTTGAGCGCCACCAGCCAGTCGAAATCCTGCGCCTCTTCCATATAGGCCGTGGCCACGATCACGCTCATGCCCGGGCGCTGGGCGCGGATCTGCGCGATCAGGGCCCAGAACTGCGCGCGCGCCAGCGGGTCCACGCCCGTGGTGGGTTCGTCGAGGATGAGCAGGTCCGGGTCGTGGATCAGCGCGCAGCACAGGCCCAGCTTCTGCTTCATGCCCCCGGAGAGCTTGCCCACCGGGCGGTCGAGGAAGGGGTGCAGGCCGGTGCTGCGCGTCAGCGCGTCGATGCGCTGGCGGCGCTGCGCGGCCGTGTGGCCGAACAGGCGGGCGAAGAACTGCAGGTTCTCCTCCACCGAGAGCGTGGGGTAGAGGTTGCGCCCCAGGCCCTGCGGCATGTAGGCGATGCGCGGACAGACGCGGCGGCGGTGACCGGCGCGGGCCATGTCGCCGCCCAGCGTCTCCACCCGGCCCTGCTGGAGGCGGCGCGCGCCGGCCATCAGCGCGAGCAGGCTGGACTTGCCCACGCCGTCGGGCCCGATCAGGCCCACCATGCGTCCGGCCGGGATGTCCAGCGTGACGCCGGCCAGTGCCGTGGCCTTGCGGTAGCGCAGGGCCACGTCCTGCAGGCGGACCACCGGGGGGCTGTCCGGGGCGGCCATGGCAGGGCTCACTGCACGAGCTGGCGGTCGAGCCGCTCGGGCCAGGGCGCCTGCGGGTCCAGCTTCACCCAGGCCACGCCGGGCAGGCCGGTCTTGACCTGGGCCTGGTACTTGAGCAGCAGCTCGCGCGGGATCTGCGCGCGCACGCGGAACATCAGCTTCTGGCGCTCGCTCTCGGTCTCCACGGTCTTGGGGGTGAACTGCGCGCTGCTGGCCACGAAGCTGATCTTCGCGGGCACCACCCGGTCGGGCGCGGCGTCGAGCACGATGCGCACCTCGCTGCCGATGGCCACGCGCCCGGCCACGGTCTCGGGCAGGAAGAAGGTCATGTAGACGTCGGACAGGTCGAGCAGGTTGAGCACGCGCGCACCGGCACCGATCACCTCGCCCGGCTGGGCCACACGGAACTGCACGCGGCCGTCGCGCGGGGCCTTGAGCTCGCCTTCGGCCAGCTCCACGTCCAGGCGCTGCAGCGTGGCTTCGAGCGCGCGCACATTGGCCTGGGCGCCGCCGACCTGGGTCTGCGCCGCGGCAATCCCGGTCTTCGCAGCCTGGGCCTGCGAGCGCGCAGCCTTGAGTGCGGCTTCGAGCGTGCGCACGCGGGCGCGGTCGTCGTCCAGCACCTGGCTGGAATAGAAACCGTCCTGCGCGAGTTTTTCCGAGCGCGGCAGGCGGCGCTGGGCGGCGTCGAGCTCGCTCTCGCGCTGGGCCACCACGGCCAGGGCCGAGGCGTGGTCGCTCTCGCGCAGGGCCACGGCGGCGCGCGCGTTGGCCACGGCCTCCTGCGCCTGCTGCAGCCGGGCCACGGCCTCTTCGCGCTGGGCTCGCAGGCTGTCGAGCTCCATGCGCGCCAGCACCTGGCCAGCCTGCACGAAGTCGCCCTCGCTGACGCGGATCTCGGCCACGCGGCCGCCGGTCTTGGTGGCGATGGCGATCTCGGTGGCCTCGATGCGGCCGTTGCCGCTGACCAGGCCTTCACCCGCCTCCTCCTCGGCCCAGGGTGCCCAGCTCAGCAGGGCCGCGAGCGCGGCCGCCAGCACCAGGGCTGCAGCCGCGGCATTCTTCCATCGGATAGACATCGTGCGTACTCCCATGCCGGCACGGTCGCGGGCCCGGGCCCGGTGCCGACGGGGTTCATCCTAGCGCAGGGGCTGCTGCGCTCCAGGGGCGGCCGGGGAAGGATCGCGGCCTTCCTTGACGCAGATCAATCCTGCGCGGGTGGGGTCTCGGCCGTGGCGTCGGGCTCGGGCGCGTCGTCCACGAAGCTGTCGCGGAAGGTGAACCAGATGGAGCTGAAGAACATGGCCGCCAGCAGCATGGCGGCGGGGAACATCAGCGTGTGGATCAGGCCCGGCGCTCCCAGGCTGATGGTGAGGATCATGACGGCCAGGCCGATGCCGAAGAAGAGTCCGGCCCAGGACAGCACATAGACGACCAGCGCCCCGAAGTTGCGCACGCAGGCCACGGCGCTGAAGAACAGGCCCTTGAGCGGCGTGACGCCGTGCCAGTGCACCAGCGCGGGCGCATGCCAGAACAGCATGGCCAGGGGCAGGTAGAGCGCCATGGCCAGCCACATGGCGTTCTGGAAATCGGGGGACTGCACGAGCTCGGGCGTGAGCTGGCCGCCGACGAGGTAGATGCGCGCGAACTGGCCGCCGTCGAGCAGGGCCGAGGCGCCCATCACGAGCAGAAAGCCCGCGGCATAGGCTGCGCCCAGCACGGCCATGGCACGGGCGCGCTGGCGACCGGCGCGAAAGGCACTGACCAGGATGGAGGGCATGGGAAAGCGCCCCTGCGCGGCTTCGCGCGTGGCGGCCATCAGCCCCAGGGTGGCGGCGGGCAGCAGGGCGAGCGAGAGCACGCTGCCCAGCACGGGCAGCAGGCTGACGACCGAGATCAGCGCGATGAACATGAAGAACAGGCCGGCGAGCGCCAGCGGTTGCTGCCAGAAGGTGCGCAGCCCGGCGCGGAACCAGGCGAAGCCGGTGCGGGCGGGGACGATGTTGAGCCTCATGCGCTGACGGCCTCGAATTCAAGCAGGTCGGCCGCGTGCAGTGGCCGTTCGACGCGCTGCCGCAGCACGCGCTCGAAGTGCGTGGGGTCGTGCGGCTGCAGCAGGCTGGCTTCGCGCGGCAGGTGGAAATCCCACAGGCGCGAGATCCAGAAGCGCAGGGCGCCAGCGCGCAGCAGGGCGGGGAAGAGCTGACGCTCGGCCGCGCTCAGCGGGCGCACGGCGGCATAGGCCTGCAGCAAGGCCGCACTGCGCTCCGCATCGGTCTCGCCGCTGGACAGCTCGATGCACCAGTCGTTGAGGCAGACCGCGATGTCGAACAGGAAGCTGTCCACCCCGGCGAAGTAGAAGTCGAAGAAGCCCGTGAGCTCGCTGCCTTCGAACATGACGTTGTCGCGGAACAGGTCGGCGTGGATGGGGCCGCGCGGCAGGGCCCGGTAGGCGGCGGTTTCGGCGATGTGGTTCTGGTAGGCCAGCTCGGCGCGCAGCAGCGCAGCCTGGGCCGCATCGAGATGCGGCAGCACCAGGGGCACGGTCTCGTTCCACCAGGGCAGGCCGCGCAGATTGGGCTGGCGGCGGTCGTAGTCGCGGCCGGCCAGGTGCATCCTGGCCAGCATCGCGCCCACGGCCGCGCAGTGCACGGGCTGGGGGGCGAGCTCGCTCTTCCCCCGCAGGCGGTTGACCACGGCGGCGGGCTTGCCGCAGACGGTGTGCAGGATGTCGCCGTCGCGGTTGGCGGCCGGGTCCGGCACCGGGATGCCCTGGGCCGCCAGGTGCTTCATCAGATGCAGGTAGAAGGGCAGTTGCGCGAAGGACAGGCGCTCGAACAGCGTGAGCACGTACTCGCCCTGGACGCCCTCCCGTTCGGTGGTGGCGAAGTAGTTGGTGTTCTCGATGCCGCCCTGGATGCCGCGCAGCTCCAGCAGCGTGCCGAGGTTCAGGGTGTGCAGAAGCGCGCTGGCCTCGTCGTGGGAGACTTCGGTGAAAACGGCCATGTTTTTGTTCGGGGTCGGTTCAGTATTGGAGGATGTTCCAGCGGGCCTTGCCCTCGCCCTGGCCGTCGCTGCCGGCCGGGTTGCGGTTGTTGCTCTCGGGCGCCACCTCGTAGGCGGGCGCCTTGCCCTTGGGCTGCACGGTGATGGTCTTGGTCTCGCCGCCCACGCGCAGCTCGTCGATGCGCGCGCCCTTGTCCTCGTGGCGGATGCGTTCGATGGTCTGCTCGGGGCCCTTGCGCGCGGGTTCCTGCGTCTCGGGGGCACTTTGCTGGGCCGAGGCCAGGCCCGCGGCGAGGCCACAGAGCAGGACCAGCAGGCGGGCGGAGGCGGGTGCGGAAGGCATGGCGCGATTGTAGGCCGCGACCGGATGGCTGAGCCCGCGCAGGCACAATCTGCGTCTGACCCACGGATAGAGCCCATGAGCGACAAGAAAACCCTGCTGCTGGTCGATGGTTCCAGCTACCTCTACCGCGCCTTTCATGCCATGCCGGACCTGCGTGCGGTGCCGGGCGACCCGACCAGCCCGCCTACGGGTGCCATCCGCGGCATGATCAATATGCTGCAGAGCCTGCGCAAGGAGGTGCACGCCGACTTTGCGGCCTGCGTCTTCGACGCCAAGGGCCCGACCTTTCGCGACGCGCTCTACCCCGCGTACAAGGCCCAGCGTGCCCCCATGCCGGACGACCTGCGCGCGCAGATCGAACCCATCCACGAGGTGGTGCGCCTCATGGGCTGGAAGGTGCTGGACGTGCCTGGCGTGGAGGCGGACGACGTCATCGGCACGCTGGCGCGCGCGGCGGCGGAGCAGGGCGTGGAGGTCGTCATCAGCAGCGGCGACAAGGATCTTGCGCAGCTGGTGAATGCGCACATCACCATCGTCGACACCATGAACGGCAAGCGCCGCGACGTGGCGGGCGTGGAGGCCGAATTCGGCGTGCCACCCGCGCTGATGATCGATTTCCAGACGCTGGTGGGTGATGCGGTGGACAACGTGCCCGGCGTGGAGAAGGTGGGCCCCAAGACGGCCGCCAAGTGGCTGCAGGAATACGGCTCGCTGGACAACATCGTGGCCAATGCCGCCGCCATCAAGGGCGTGGCGGGCGAGAACCTCAAGAAGGCGCTGGACTGGCTGCCCACGGGGCGCCAGCTGCTGACCATCAAGACCGACTGTGACTTGAATGGCTGGGTGCCGGGCCTGCCGGCGCTGGAGGCCGTGCGGGTGGGTGAGCCTGACAACGAAGCCCTGAAGGCCTTCTACGAGCACTACGGCTTCAAGGGCCTGGCACGCGCGCTCGGCGGCGAGGCCGCATCCGCGCCCAAGCCCCTCGCCAACCCCGGCCTGTTCGACGAATCTGCGCCCGTGGTTCCGTCCATCAGCACGGTGAAGTACGACACGATCTTCGACTGGGCGGCTTTCGAGGCCTGGATGGCGCAGCTGCAGGCCGCCGAGCTGGTGGCGATCGACACCGAGACCACCTCGCTCGACGAGATGGTGGCCGAGATCGTGGGCATCTCCTTCAGCGTGACGCCGGGCGAGGCGGCCTACATCCCGCTCACGCACGACTACCCGGGCGCGCCCGTCCAGCTGCCGCGCGAGGAGGTGCTGGCCAGGATGAAGCCCTGGCTGGAGAACCCGGCCGCGCACAAGCTGGGCCAGCACATCAAGTACGACCGTCATGTCTTCGCCAACCACGGCATCGAGGTGCAGGGCTATGTGCACGACACCATGCTGCAGAGCTATGTGCTGGAGGTGCACAAGCCGCACGGCCTGGCCAGCCTGGCCGTGCGGCACCTGGGTCGCACGGGCATCAACTACGAGGACCTTTGCGGCAAGGGCGCCAAGCAGATCCCTTTCAGCCAGGTGGACATCGCACGTGCCGCCGAGTATTCCTGCGAGGACTCGGACCAGACCCTGGACGTGCACCGTACACTCTGGCCGCGCCTGCAGGCCGACGAGAAGCTCAAGTTCATCTACGCGCTGGAGATCGCGAGCTCCGAGACGCTGTATCGCATCGAGCGCAACGGCGTGCTCATCGACGCGCCCACCTTGAGCAACCAGAGTCATGAACTCGGCCAGCGCATGCTGCAACTCGAGACCGAGGCCTATGAGCTCGCGGGCCAGCCCTTCAACCTGAGCAGCCCCAAGCAGATCGGCGAGATCTTTTTCACCAAGCTGGGCCTGCCCGTGGTGAAGAAGACCGCCACCGGCGCGCCGAGCACCGACGAGGAGGTGCTGGAAAAGCTGGCCGAGGACTTCCCCCTGCCCGCCAAGATCCTCGAGCACCGCGGCCTGGCCAAGCTCAAGGGCACCTACACCGACAAGCTCAGCGCATTGGCCCTGCCGCGCACCGGCCGCGTGCACACCCACTACGCCCAGGCCGTGGCCGTGACGGGACGGCTGTCGAGCAACGATCCGAATCTGCAGAACATCCCCATCCGCACGCCCGAGGGCCGGCGGGTGCGCGAAGCCTTCGTCGCCGCGCCGGGCCATGTGATCGCCAGCGCCGACTACTCGCAGATCGAGCTGCGCATCATGGCCCATATCAGCGGCGACGCCGCGCTCTTGCTGGCCTTCCACGACGGCATGGACGTGCACCGCGCCACCGCGGCCGAGGTCTTCGGCGTACCCACGAGCCAGGTCAGCAGCGAGCAGCGCCGCTACGCCAAGGTCATCAACTTCGGCCTGATCTACGGCATGAGCGCCTTCGGCCTGGCCAAAAGCCTGGGCATCGACAACACCGCGGCCAAGAACTACATCGAGCGCTATTTCGACCGCTATCCCGGCGTCAAGCGTTACATGGACGACACCCGCCAGCAGGCCAAGGCCAAGGGTTATGTCGAGACCGTCTTCGGCCGGCGGCTGTACCTGCCCGAGATCAACTCACCCAACGGCCCGCGCCGCAGCGGCGCCGAACGCGCCGCCATCAATGCGCCCATGCAGGGCACGGCGGCCGACCTGATCAAGATGAGCATGAACGAGGTGCAGCACGTGCTCGACACCGAAGGCCGCCAGACGAAGATGCTGCTGCAGGTGCACGACGAACTGGTCTTCGAGGTGCCCGAGGCCGAGGTGGACTGGCTGCGCCGCGAGATTCCCCGCATCATGGCCGGCGTGGCCCAGCTCAAGGTGCCGCTGCTGGCCGAGGTGGGGGTGGGGCCGAACTGGGACCAGGCGCATTGAAAGAAACACCCCTTGAGCCGCTGCGCGTCTCCCCCCCTCAAGGGGGCGCGCATCTGGTGGAGAGGGTGTCGGGACTCAGGCCCCCAGTAGCGACTGCCCGCACACCCGCAGCACCTGCCCGTTGACGGCCGCGGCGTCGGGCCGCACCAGGAAGGCGATGGCCTCGGCCACGTCCTCGGGCTGGCCGCCCTGCTGCAGGGCGTTGAGGCGGCGGCCGGCTTCGCGCACCATCAGGGGCATCTTCTGCGTCATCGCGGTCTCGATGAAGCCCGGTGCCACGGCATTGAGGGTGCCGCCAGAGTTCTGCAGTTCAACCGAGCGCGCACGCACATAGCCGATCAGGCCGGCCTTGCTCGCGGCATAGTTGGTCTGGCCCGCATTGCCGGCGATGCCGCTGATCGAGGCCAGGCAGACCTCGCGCACGCCCGGGCGCAGCGCGGCCGCGGCATCGAGCGCGGCGTCGTCAACGGCCACCTCGACCTTCACCTTGGGGATG
>JAYNNS010000061.1:0-11931 GCA_038112835.1 Curvibacter sp.
TGTCCATGATGTGCGGCTGGCGCGCCTTGGCCGTGGTGTAGTTGGGATCGGTCTTCCACTCCGGCTTGCCCAGCGCGTCGCAGATCGGCTCCCAGGCGTGGCCCTGGATGGTGAAGTAGATGTAGGCGTTGGGATCGGTCTCCCAGCCCTTGCACTTCAGGATCCAGCCCGGCTGGCCGCCGCCGCCGGCGTTGCCGCCACGGGGGGTGACCTTGTCCTTGAAGTACTCCATCTCGTGCGGGTACTGGGGATACTCTTCCAGGTAGCCGACCTTTTCCAGGCGCTGCTGGTCGCGCATCTTCACGCGGCACAGGTTGAGCACGGCGTCCTGCATGGACACGGCAACCTTCTGGCCCTTGCCGGTCTGCTGGCGGCCGATGATGGCCGTCAGGATACCGATGGCCAGGTGCATGCCGGTGTTGGAGTCACCCAGCGCCGCAGCGGAGATGGTCGGAGCCGAGTTCTCGCCCTTCCACCAGCCGGTGGTCGAGGCGGCGCCGCCGGCGCACTGGGCCACGTTCTCGTAGACCTTGAGGTCTTCGTAGTGGTGGCCTTCGCTGAAGCCCTTGACGGACGCCAGGATCATGCCGGGGTTGAGCTTCTGGATGTACTCCCAGGTGAAGCCCATGCGGTCCAGGGCGCCGGGGCCGAAGTTCTCGACCATGACGTCGGACTTCTTGATCAGTTTCTCCAGCACTTCCTTGCCTTCCTTGGTCTTGGTGTCCAGGGTCAGGGAGCGCTTGTTGCTGTTGAGCATGGTGAAGTACAGCGCGTCGGCATCGGGGATGTCGCGCAGCTGGCTGCGGGTCACATCACCGGCGCCGGGACGCTCGACCTTGATGACGTCGGCGCCGAACCAGGCCAGCAGCTGGGTGCAGGCGGGACCGGCTTGCACGTGCGTGAAGTCGATGATCTTGATGCCCTTGAGGGGTTTGTTTCCGGACATGTGCTTTTCTCCTTGTGGGTAGTTGCGCTTGTGAGTGAACTTAGTGCTTCTTGGTCGCGACACTGGCCGGGTTCAGGCTGGTGATGCGGCCGCTCTCGGTGCCGGCAGTCTCGTCGATGACGGCATTGATCAGGGTGGGCTTGCGCGACTTGATGGCTTCTTCCATCGCCTTGCGCAGCTCGGCCGGGGTGGTGGCGTGCACGCCGACACCGCCGAAGGCTTCCATCAGCTTGTCGTAGCGCGCGCCCTTGACGAACACGGTCGGGGCCACGTCGGGGCCACCGCTGGGGTTCACGTCGGTGCCGCGGTAGACACCGTTGTTGTTCATGATGACGATGCAGACCGGCAGGTTGTAGCGGCAGATCGTCTCGACTTCCATGCCGCTGAAGCCGAAGGCGCTGTCACCCTCGACGGCGATCACGGGCTGGCCGGACTCGACGGCGGCGGCCACGGCAAAGCCCATGCCGATGCCCATCACGCCCCAGGTGCCCACGTCCAGGCGCTTGCGCGGCTTGTACATGTCGACGATGGAGCGGGTGAAGTCCAGCGCGTTGGCGCCTTCGTTGACCAGCATGGCGTCGGGATTGGCCTTGACGATGTCGCGCACCACATTGAGGGCGCTGTGGAAGTTCATCGGCACCGGGTCCTTGGCCAGGGTCTCGGCCATCTTGGCCACGTTCTTGGCCTTGCGCTCGGCGATGGCGCCGGTCCACTCGACCGGGGGCTTGGCCCAGTTGCTGCCGATGCCAGCCAGCAGGGCGGAGACGCAGGAGCCCACGTCACCGACCAGCGGGGCGTCGATGGCCACGTTGCTGTCGGCTTCGGTGGGGGAGATGTCGATCTGGATGAACTTCTGCTTGCCCCAGTCCTTGTGGTCCTTGCCACCCCAGGTCTTGCCTTTGCCGTGCGAGAGCAGCCAGTTCAGGCGCGCGCCGATCAGCAGCACGACGTCGGCTTCGGGCAGCACGTAGGAGCGGGCGGCGGCGGCGGACTGCTCGTGCGTGTCGGGCAGGATGCCCTTGGCCATGGACATGGGCAGGTAGGGGATGCCGGTCTTCTCGACCAGGGCCTGGATGTCGGCGTCGGCCTTGGCGTAGGCGGCACCCTTGCCCAGCAGGATCAGGGGCTTCTTGGCGCCCTTGAGCAGGTCCAGGGCGCGCTTGACGGCGTCGGGCGCGGGGATCTGGCGCGGCACGGGGTCGACGACCTTGATCAGCGAGGCCTTGCCGGCGGCGGCGTCCATGGCTTGCGAGAACAGCTTGGCCGGCAGGTCCAGGTAGACACCGCCGGGGCGGCCGGAGACGGCCGCGCGGATGGCGCGGGCGATGCCCACGCCGATGTCCTCGGCGTTGAGCACGCGGAAGGCGGCCTTGCACAGGGGCTTGGCGATGGCCAGCTGGTCCATTTCCTCGTAGTCGCCCTGCTGCAGGTCGACGATCTCGCGCTCGGAGGAGCCGGAGATCAGGATCATGGGCCAGCAGTTGGTCGTGGCATTGGCCAACGCGACCAGGCCGTTGAGGAAGCCGGGGGCGGACACCGTCAGGCAGACGCCGGGCACGCCCTCGGCACCGTTCAGAAAGCCGGCGATGGCCGCGGCGTTGCCGGCGTTGGCCTCGTGGCGGAAGGAGATCACGCGCAGGCCTTCAGCCTGCAGCATGCGGGTCAGGTCGGTGATCGGAATACCCGGCAGGCCGTAGATGTTCTTGATCCCGTTCAGTTTCAGAGCATCGATGACCAGGTGAAAACCGTCGGTCAGTTCTCTGGTTTGGGCGTCGTTGGACATGGTGCAGTCTCTCTCGGTTGGACGTCTTTGGAAGTCGGGCGACCCGGCTGGCAAATACCTGCGGCTCCAGGGGGGAAGGCAGCCCCGGGAGCGCGCAGGCGGGGGGTGCCGACGCTACCGCCACTGAGGGCGCCAGAGCGGCAGGCGCCGGGTCGGGTGGTAACGCCGGGTTATGATAGGAAGCGATCCGTTTTTCGCCATTGACCACGGTCAATTTTCGGGACAAATCACCGGTTTGCCGAGGGCAGACCGGCCTGCGACAGGCACCCAGCGAGCGCGATTCCAGACCCCATGACATCCATCGAGAATCATCCGGAAAAGAACATCATCCGGGTCCAACTCCGCCAGAACCATGTCCTCAAGGGCATGAGCGCCACCTCGCACGAGGAACTGGAGCAGCACCTGACGGTAGTGGACTGCAACAAGGGCGATTTCCTGCTGCACCAGGGCGTGCACGAGATGGAGCAGTACTTCATCCTCGACGGTGTGCTCAAGCGCGTCGTGGCCAATCCGCAGGGCAAGGAGATGATCCTGCGCTTCGCGGCCGAGCGCGAGATGGAAACCAGCTACGCCGCATGGTCTTTGAAGACGCCCACGCCCTACAGCATCGTCTCCGTGACGAAGGCGAGGGTGGTCAAGTTGCCCATGCCCGAGTGGATCAGCTTCCTGGAGCGGCACCCCGAGGAGAAGCGTCTCTTCGAGTACAGCGTCATGCACCTGATGAGCGAGATCATGGCGCACACCATCACGCTGCACCTGCTCGATGCGCCCGGGCGCGTGCACCGCTTCCTGCGCAAGCATGCCGAGCTCTTCGACCGCATTCCCAAGAAGGAGCTGGCGGCCTACCTCAACCTCTCGGCCGAAACCCTGAGCCGCCTCAAGCAGCGCGGCAAGATCTGAGTCGGGACTCTCCCGGTCGCCACAAGAAAAAAGGCCTGTTCCGCAGGGAACAGGCCTGGAGGCTACCCCGTCCGCCCGGGGCAGGTCGGCAAATGCCGCTCAGGTCTTGGAGTAGGTGAAGCTGCGGGTGGCCTTCATGAGGCGCAGCCGGTTCTCGACACCCGTGACGCCCTGGACGCCGGCGGCAACCTTGGCGGCCTCCTGGCTCTCGTGCTCGTTGACCACGATGCCCTTGAGCACGACGCGTCCCTGCTGGGCTTCGACCGTGATGTTGACCTCCTGCGTGCTCTCGTGGGCCTTGAGCGCGGAGCGCACATGGGCCGACAGGGCCATGTTGGCCAGTAGCTGGCGCGAGGCTTCCGATTCCTGGAACTCCGGGCGCTGCGTCAGCTGGCGGATCTGCTCCACGCAGCTGTGCACGCTCAGGCGATCGGTGTTGAGCACCAGGTCGTAGAGCACCGGATCACCCCAGGTCACGCCGAACAGCTGGTGCATGCGCGCGGCGTGCGCATGGTCGCTGCGGCGGATCTCGCCTTCGGCGAAATCTCGATCGTCGGTCTCGAGGTGGTTCATCAGCCACTCGACGCGCTTGTGGAAGGAGCGCGTGATGCGCACGGTGACCACATGGGGCACCGGGCGCAGCAAGCAGGTCGCCCCCCAGCCGCGCAGCACCACGTTGCCGCGGTGCGCCAGCTCGTAGACCTCTTCGGCGGTGTAGAGCGCCATGCTCGCCGTGTCCGCCGTGGCCCGCTCGATGAGACCGGCCTTGCCCTCGCGCAGCCGCTTGATGAGGCTGGTCGACACGTGCATCTTGCCGGCCACGTGATCCACCACCTCGTGGCGCAGCGTGGCCAGGTTCATCGCGGCGGCCAGCTCCATGGCCACATCTTTTGCCAGCGAGCCCATTTCCTGGGTCATTGCAATCACAGCCATGGTCCGGTCTCCTTCAAGGCGGGGTCGTGAGGGCAGGGGGGCGGGCTCGGGCGATCAGTCCACGCCGCGCTGGTCGGCGAACTCGTCCTGCTTGGGCGGCTTGACCAGCGCGATCAGCTTGGAGATCACGGGCCAGAACAGCAGCAGCAGGGCCAGGGTGGTGATGGAGCCCACCAGCGCGTTGGAGAACATGATCGACATCTCACCCTGCGAGACCAGCATGGCCTGGCGGAAGGAGTCCTCGGCCTTGTCGCCCAGCACCAGGGCCAGCACCAGCGGCGCGATCGGGTAGTCGAGCTTCTTGAACACGTAGCCCACCACACCGAAGAGCAGCATGAACCAGATGTCGAGCATGGCGTTGTGCACGGTGTAGGCACCGATCGCGCAGATCACGATGATCACGGGGGCGATGATCGAGAAGGGGATGCGCAGGATCGAGGCGAACAGCGGCACCGTCGTCAGCACGACCAGCAGGCCGACCAGGTTGCCCAGGTACATGGAGGCGATCAGGCCCCAGACGAAGTCCTTCTGCTCGACGAAGAGCAGCGGGCCGGGCTGCAGGCCCCAGATCAGCAGGCCACCCAGCAGCACGGCGGCGGTCGGGGAGCCGGGGATGCCCAGGGCCAGCATGGGCAGCAGGGCGGCGGTGCCGGCGGCGTGGGCCGCGGTCTCGGGGGCGACGATGCCCTCGAGTTCGCCGGTGCCGAACTTGTCACCGGTCTTGGAGACCTTCTTGGCGATACCGTAGGCCATGAAGGAAGCCGGAGTGGCGCCACCGGGAGTGATACCCATCCAGATGCCGATCACGGAGCTGCGCAGCGAAGTGGCCCAGTAGGCGGGCAGTTTCTTCCAGGTCTGCCAGACGACCTTGGGGTCGATCTTGGCGCTCTTGCCCGAGAAGGACAGGCCTTCTTCCATGGACAGCAGGATCTCGCCGATACCGAACAGGCCGATCACGGCGATCAGGAAGTCGAAACCGCGCATCAGCTCGTGGAAGCCGAAGGTCAGGCGCAGCTGGCCGGTCACCGTGTCCATGCCCACGGCCGCCAGCGCGAAGCCGATGGTCATGGAGGCGAGGATCTTGAAGGGCGAACCCTTGCCCATGCCCACGAAGGAGCAGAAGGTCAGCAGGTAGACCGAGAAGAACTCGGGCGGGCCGAACTTCAGGGCGAACTTGGCGACCAGCGGGGCCAGGAAGGTGATCATCACCACCGCCACGAAGGCGCCGATGAAGGACGAGGTGAAGGCACCGGTCAGCGCTTCGCCGGCATGGCCCTTCTGGGCCATGGGATAGCCGTCGAAGGTGGTGGCCACCGACCACGGTTCACCCGGGATGTTGAACAGCACCGACGTGATGGCGCCGCCGAACAGCGCACCCCAGTAGATACAGGACAGCATGATGATGGCCGAGGTCGGGTTCATGCTGAAGGTCAGCGGCAGCAGGATGGCCACGCCGTTGGCGCCGCCCAGGCCCGGCAGCACGCCGATGAGCACGCCGAGGATGATGCCGACCACCATGAGCAGGAAGTTCATGGGGGTCATCACCGTGGCGAAGCCCTGGAACAATGCGTTGATTTCTTCCATTTTTTCTAATCTCCGTTATTCCGCGTGCATGCTCAGTAGCCCAGGAAGCTGAGCGGGTCGAAGGCGCCCTTGTGCAGCGGAACCTTGAACCAGACTTCAAACATCATGAAGAAGAGGGTGTTGACCGCCAGGCCGATGATCACGCTCTTGAGCCAGCTGTACTTGCCCAGAATGATCATGAACAGGGCGATGTAGAGCGCCGACGCCACGTAGATGCCGATCAGCTGGATGAAGCCCACGTAGACGGCGGCGGGGATCAGCACCGAGAACACGCGGCCGAGCTGCTCGCGATCGACGAAGACCTCGGTGTTCTTTTCCTTGCCGGCCAGGGCCTGGTAAAGCACGCCGACGCCGGAGATGCAGAGGATGATGCCGATGTAGAAGGGGAAATAGCCGGCGCCGGGACCGTCGGTGGTCCACTCAGAGCCGAGCTTGCGGCTGCCATAGATAACGATGCCGCCCATGATGAGGACCAAGACAGCGACGACGGCGTCGACGATGTTGGTGGCTACGCCTTTGCGTTCGCCTTCGTGTGATTCCATATTCAATTCCGTGAAGAAGAAAGGTCTGATGAGGTAATTTTGGGCGGCAGAAAACTCGGGTCAGTGCCAGTTGTGCCGGTCACCGTCCCACTCTTGCAGTTGCGTTGGGTTGGGGGAGGGGCCGGACCCGGGCGGATATGCCGGGTCCGGCGATTTCAGTTACCGGGCCGGGATCACTTGGCCAGGAAGCCCGCTTCCTTCATGAGGTCGCGGTGGGTGTTTTCAGCGGCGGTCAGCCACTTGGTGAAGTCGGCGCCGGCCATGAAGGACTGGTTGAAGGCACCCTTCTCCATGTACTCCTTCCAGTCCGGCGTGGCGCGGATCTTGTTCATCAGGTCCACGTAGTACTTCAGCTGGTCGGCGGTGATGCCGGGGGCGGCGAAGATGCCGCGCAGCATCACGTAGTCGGTGGGCACGCCGGCTTCCTTGCAGGTCGGGATGTCGGCCCAGGACTGGGTGTCGGTGACCTTCTCCTTGTAGGGCATGCGGGTGTCGTCGAACACGCACAGGGCGCGCAGCTTGCCGGCACGCCACTGAGCCACGGCCTCGGCCGGGTTGTTCACGCTCGAGTCGACGTGGCCGCCGACGAGCTGCACCGCCACCTCGCCACCCCCCTTGAAGGGCACGTAGATGAACTTGGTGCCGGTGGCCTTTTCAAGACCCACGGTCAGGATCTGGTCTTCCTGCTTGGAGCCCGTGCCGCCCATCTTCATCTTGTTGGGACCGGCGGCCTTGACGGCGTCCAGGTACTCCTTGGCGGTCTTGTAGGGCTTGTCAGCGTTGACCCACAGCACGAACTGGTCGAGCGCCATCATGGACACGGGGGTCATGTCCTTCCAGTTGAAGGGCACGCCGGTGGCCAGCGGGGTGGTGAAGAGGTTGGAGAGGGTGATGATGATCTTGTGCGGATCGCCCTTGGCTTCCTTGACCGAGAGGAAGCCCTCGGCGCCGGCACCGCCCGACTTGTTCACCACGATCAGGGACTGGTTCATCAGCTTGTGCTTGACGATGATGCCTTGCATCAGGCGGGCCATCTGGTCAGCACCGCCGCCGGTGCCGGCGGGCACGACGAACTCGACGGGCTTGGTCGGCTCCCAGGCATGGGCTGTCATCGATGCACCGAGGCCGGTGGCGGCGATGATGGCGGTGGCAGCGGCCACCACCCGGGTTTTCATTTTGGCTTGAAAGCTCTTCATCTTTGTCTCCTGTTGATAAACCGTCTGTGGACGTAGACCACTCTTCGATAGCCTCACGATTCCCTCTCGGCAATCGATGCCAGCTACTGTGAAATTTTCTCGCGAAAACGCTCTTGATTGCGGTCAACTTTTGAAGAATTTTCGCGAGCCCTAGGGTTTTCACGAGTGGGGGTATTGCGTATGCGCACGCGAGCGTGCGGCGGCACTTTCCGATGCATCAATGGCGTCTTATGTTTGCGTGTGGTGCGTGACCAGGGCATGAAAAAAGGCAGCCGAAGCTGCCTGGAGGTCTGTGGCGCGCAGCCGTCTCAGGCCTGCGTGGGCGCGAGGGCCTGCAGGCCGCGCTCGCGTGCGAACTCCGCCGCGCCCATCTTCTTGCCGCCCTCGGGCTTGAGGCGCAGCACCTCGATCATGCCGCCCTGCGCATTGATGAAGAGCGACTGCTCGGTGATGCGCACGATCTCGCCGGGCTTGCCGCGCACCGCGCCGAAGGTGCGCACCGGGTGCTTGCGGCAGTCGTAGAGTGCAACCTTCACGCCGCCGAGTTCGCACCAGGCGCCGGGCGCCGGGTTGCAGGCGCGGATCAGGTTGTAGACCTGGTCCACGTGCTGGGCCCAGTGGATGCGCGACTCCTCGCTGCGGAACCAGCCCTCGTAGCTGGCCAGGCGCTCGTCCTGCACGGTCTCGGTGTGGCGGCCGGCCACGACCAGGTCGGCCGCATCGAGCAGCGCGGCCACGCCCAGCGGGAAGAGCTGGTTGAAGTAGACGTCGCCCAGCGTGTCGTCGGGGCCGATGGTGCAGCGCTTCTGCAGGATCACCGGGCCCTCGTCCAGACCGTCGGTGGGGCGGAAGATGGTCAGGCCCGTCTCCGTGTCGCCGCGCGCGATCGGCCAGTTGATGGAGGAGGGGCCACGGTATTTCGGCAGCAGCGAGGGGTGGTACTGGATGGTGCCGTGCCTGGGGATGTTCACGAAGGACTGCGGCGCGAACTGCAGCACATAGGCCATGATGCCCAGGTCCGCATCGAGCCCGCGCAGGGCCTCCTCGGCCTCGGGGCTCTTGAGGCTGGCGAACTGGAAGACGCGCAGGTTCGCGGCCTCGGCCGCCGCACGCAGGGCGTCGGGCTTGTCGCCCGGCTTCTCGGGCTTGCAGAACACGCCGGCGACCTCGTCGCCGCGGGCGAGCAGGGCTTCCAGCACGGCCTTGCCGAAGTCCTGCTGGCCGATGATGGCGATACGCATGTCGTGGGGTCCCCTCGGAAATTCTGTGGATGGCTGTCCACCGGCGATTATCGGTCCCCGGGCTCCCGGTTTCGTTCCCGAAAAGGTTGGACAGCTGATCCCGGCGCAAGCCTTAGCGCATCAGGAAATACGCGGCCAGCAGGTAGAGCACGATGCCGAAGGCGCGCTTGAGCGGGCGGATGTCCATGCGGTGCGCCGTGCGCGCGCCCAGCGGCGCGGTCAGGATGCTGGTGGTGGCGATGACCAGCAGGCCGGGCAGGTAGAGATAGCCGAAGGCGCCCGGCGGCATGTCGGGCAGGCCGCGGCCGGCCCAGATGTAGCCCAGGGTGCCGGCCAGGGCGATCGGGAAACCCAGCGCGGCCGAGGTAGCCACGGCCTGGTGGATGCGGACGTTGCACCAGGTCATGAAGGGCACCGAGACGAAGGCGCCGCCGGCGCCGACCACGGAAGACAGCAGGCCGATCACATTGCCCATGCCGAACATGCCCCAGCCGCCGGGCAGGGTGCGCGTGGGCTGGGGCTTGCGGTCCAGGATCATCTGCGTGGCCGAGTAGGCGATGAAGAGCGAGAACACCCAGCCCAGCACCCGCGTGGGCAGGGCCGCGGCGATCTGCGCGCCGATCAGGGCGCCGACCAGGATGCCCGGCGCCAGCACACGCGCCACCGGCCAGAGCACGGCGCCGTGCTTGTGGTGCGAGCGCACCGAGGACAGCGAGGTGAAGCAGATCGTGGCTAGCGAGGTGGCCACCGCCATCTTGACCACGTACTCGGCCGGGAAGTTCTTGGCCTCGAGGATGATGGTCATGAAGGGCACCATGATCATCCCGCCGCCGATGCCCAGCAGCCCTGCGAGAAAGCCGGCGCAGGCGCCCATCAGGGCCAGTTCGGCAATCAGCAGCGGTTCGAGAAGCATCGGGGAAATGTAGGTGTCTGCAATGGTCCACCGGACCGTCATCCTGAACCGGGGGTTCAGGTGGGCGAGGTCAGCGTTGGCTTTGGGTTCATCTGACGCGAGACGATCACGCTAGCCAGGCAATGTTCCAAGCCCGGGCTCAATGAGCATTGGTTCAAGGAAATATAAAGCCCGATGGCATTGCAGACGGTTCGATTGTAGTGCGCTGCGCGGGACGCATGACGGGCGGCTTCGTGAAACTGCCGTGACCGGGCCACCGGCCTTGCACCCTGCGAGGGAAACGAAGCCGGAGGGGTCAGATCAATCGTCCGTCTTCGCCGAGCGCGGCGTCCAGGCGCTGGATCAGCCCCTGGATCACGGCGTCGGCCTCTTCCGTGGTGCTGGCCGCGGCCACGCTGGCACGTGCCGGAGCCGGATCGCGGTCGGCCAGGTCGAAGGCGAGGTTGAGCGAGGCCAGCACGGCGATGCGGTCGCGCGCCTTGACCTTGCCGGCATCGCGGATCTTGCACATGGCGCTGTCCACGCGCTCCACCGCCTCGAGCAGGCGCGTCTCGCCGCCTTCGGGGCAGCCCAGCAGGTAGCTCTGGCCCATGATCTGCACTTCGAGCTGTTTCATGCGGCGTCCTTGTGGCCTTCGTTGTCGGCCGGCTCGGAGATGCGCTCGAGCAGGGCGTCCACGCGCGTGCGGGCGGCGGCCAGGCGCTGCCTGAGCTGGTCGCGTTCCGTCGTGAGTTCCTCGATCTGGTCGCTCAGCAGCTCGTTGGTGCGTTGCAGTTCCTCGTAGCGCACGAGCAGGCGCTCGACGCGTTCAACCAGTTCTTCAATGGGCGTGGGTTTGGCCATGGATAGTCGATAAAAGTCTTGCCATTGTAGGGTTTAGGCAAGATTTCAAACGTAGAATCTCATGCGTTGGTGCTTGTGGTGTGGTTCGCACGCCGCAGTTCAACGGGAAGCAGGAGGGAGAGCCGAGCCCGGCAAACCTAACCTGCGCTGCCCCCGCAACGGTAAGTGGACGTGCCGCAAGGCGCCGCTTCCATCAATCGGCCACTGGTTGCCCTGAACAAGCAGCCGGGAAGGCGATGGAGGTTGTTTCCACCAGCCCGGATACCGGCCAACGAGGTGGTTGCGCGCTTGCGTGCAATCTTGACGTCCATGTTCCGGCGGGGAAGCCGGGAAGGGCGTTTGGTTGATTTGCTACCCATGAAAAACTGCATCTCCCGTGGAGTGCCTGTGCCTGCGCGCTGGGCCTTGATTCCGTTCACCCTGGCGGCCCTGACGGCCCAGGCGCAGACCACCCTGGATGAAACCGTGGTCACGGCGACCCGCACGGCCCAGCCCCTGGGCGAGCTGGTGGCCGATGTCAGCGTCATCGATCGCGCCGAGATCGAGCGCAGCGGCGCGGTCGGCCTGGCCGATCTGCTCATGCGCCTGCCGGGCGTGGAGATGGTCCGCAACGGCGGGCCGGGCAGCACCACCAGCGTGTATCTGCGCGGTGCCTAGACCCGCATCACCGCCGTCTACATCGATGGCGTGCGCATCGACTCGCAGTCCACCGGCGGCGCGACCTGGGAGGGCATTCCGCTGACGCAGATTGAACGCGTCGAAGTGCTGCGCGGCCCGGCCAGCGCGATCTACGGCTCGGATGTCATCGGCGGCGTGATCCAGATCTTCACCCGCAAGGGGCAGGGCGCCTTCACACCGCAGGCCAGCGTCGGCGCCGGTACCTACCACAGCGGCCGCGTGCAGGCCGGCTTCAGCGGGGCCGGGCAGGGGGTGGACTACAGCGTGAACCTGGCACGCGAGACCAGCCGGGGCTTCAATGCCCGGCCCATCGCCGGCCAGAACCCCGACGCCGATGGCTACCAGCAGATATCGGCCAGCACGCGCCTGGGC
>JAYNNS010000062.1:0-2414 GCA_038112835.1 Curvibacter sp.
GCTGCGCTCCGTCCGCCTTGCGCTCGGGCCGCTCGCTACGATTTCTTCACGAGTTCTGACATGAAATTCCAGGGGCAGGTCATCCTCGTCACCGGTGCCAGCCGCGGCATCGGCGCGGCCATCGCACGCGCCTTCGCGGCCGAGGGCGGCTTCGTGGTCGTCAACTACCTGCGCAACGAGGCCGCGGCCGAGGCCGTGGTGGCGGACTGCAAGGCGGCCGGCGGTGATGCCTGGGCTCTGCGCGCCGATGTCAACGACCCGGCCCAGGTGCAGGCCCTGGTGGTCCAGGTGCTGGCCGAGCTGGGCCGCATCGACGTGCTGGTCAACAACGCCTTCGCGCCCTACCGCTTCGATCCCGAGCAGCGCAAGCGCTACTGGGAAACCGACTGGGCCGACTACCAGGCGCAGTTCGACGGGGCGGTGCGCGCCACGCACCACGTCTGCCAGGCCGTGCTGCCGGGCATGCGCCAGCGTGCGCAGGGTTGCATCGTGAACCTGGCCAGCGACCTCGTGGAGCGCCCGGTGGTGGCCTATCACGACTACGCCACGGCCAAGTCCGCCCTGGTGGGGTTCAGCCGCAACCTCGCGGCCGAACTCGGGCCGCTGGGCATCCGCGTCAACTGCGTGGCGCCGGGCTTGGTCTATCCGACCGACGCCAGCCGCGCCACCAAGGAAGCCGTGAAGGAGACCATCGTGGCCCAGACGCCCTTGCGCCGCATCGCGCGGCCCGAGGACGTGGCCGGGCCTGTGCTCTTCCTGGCCTCGGACTGGAGCCGTTTTGTCACCGGACAGGTGCTGGTGGTGGATGGTGGCCTGGTGATGCGCTGAAACCTGGTGCGGGCGGGGGCCAGGGGCCTTGGCCTACACTCGCCGCATGACAGATGTGGCACCCCTGATCCTCGGCATCGAATCCTCCTGTGACGAAACAGGCGTGGCCCTGGTCGAGTCGCAGGGCGCGGGCGTGCCCCGGCTGCTGTCACACGCGCTGTACAGCCAGATCGAGATGCACCAGGCCTATGGCGGCGTGGTGCCCGAGCTGGCCAGCCGTGACCACATCCGCCGTGTGCTGCCCCTGACGAACCAGGTCATGGCCGAAGCCGGCAAGTCCCTCAAAGACATCGACGTGGTGGCCTACACACGTGGCCCGGGCCTGGCCGGCGCCCTGCTGGTTGGGGCGGGTGTGGCCTGCGCGCTGGGCGCGGCCCTGGGCAAGCCGGTGCTGGGGGTGCACCACCTCGAAGGCCACCTGCTCTCGCCCTTCCTGAGTGCCGACCCGCCGGAGTTTCCCTTCGTGGCCCTGCTGGTCTCGGGCGGCCACACCCAGCTCATGCGCGTGGACGGCGTGGGCCGCTACGCGATGCTGGGCGAAACCATCGACGACGCCGCGGGCGAGGCCTTCGACAAGTCGGCCAAGCTGCTGGGCCTGCCGTATCCCGGTGGCCCGGTGCTGGCCAGGCTGGCGGAGCAGGGCGATGGTGCGGCCTTCAAGCTGCCGCGCCCGCTGCTGCACAGCGGTAACCTCGATTTTTCCTTCGCGGGCCTCAAGACCGCCGTGCTCACCCAGGCGCAGCGCCTGGGCGATGCGCTGGAAGCGCGCAAGGCCGATCTGGCCGCGTCCACGCAGGCCGCCATCGTCGAAGTGCTGGTGAAGAAATCCCTGGCCGCGCTGGACCAGACGGGCATGACGCGCCTGGTCGTGGCCGGTGGCGTGGGCGCCAACAAGCTGCTGCGCGAACAGCTGAACGCCGCCTGCGCCGATCCCAGGAGGAAAGGTGGCAAGGTGCGCGTGCACTACCCCGAGCTGCACCTGTGCACCGACAACGGCGCCATGATCGCCATGGCCGCCGCCATGCGCCTGCAGGCGGGCCAGCAGGAGGCCACCCGCGCCTACACCTTCGAGGTCAAGCCGCGCTGGCCGCTGGATGCGATCAGCCAGTCAGTGTGAACCGGGACCGGGCAGCCCAAAGGGCCGCGAAGTTCGCGGCCCTTTGATTCTGGCGAGCGGGGTGATCAGTTGATCGCCAGCTTCACCGCCTTGCTCTCGGGCTGCACCTTGGCCAGCTTGAGCGTCAGCACCCCGTTTTCCAGCTTGGCTTCGCTCTTGCTCACGTCGATGTCCTGCGGCAGCTCGTAGGCGGCCTTGTACTGGCGCCTGGCTTCGGGCAGGGTCTCGATGCGGATCACATTGCCTTCGATGCCGATGGACAGCTGCTCGCGCGAGACGCCGGGTACGTCGAAGGTGAACTCGTAGGCCGGGCTCTCGGTGGTCGTGGCCTCGGCCGGGGTGCTCTCGCCGAAGAAGCGGTCGAAGGCGCGCAGCGAGGGGGCGAAGGCGGAACGGCGGATGACGGGGACAAACAGCATGGTCGTACTCCTAGCAAGTTGATCGGGGTCCGGGAGCGGGTGCGCCGCCG
>JAYNNS010000062.1:2424-2950 GCA_038112835.1 Curvibacter sp.
GGATAGCTGGGCGCGGGATGAAAAATTTTCAAGGGCCGCACGGGCTGGAAAATTTTTGCGCCGGCGATCTTGAAAAGGCTGGGCGCAGCGCTATTTCTTCCCGCCCCTCGGTTCGGGCGCAGGGCGGCTCAATGGACGGCTCTTGAGTCCTCTCCCTGCCTGCTCATGCGCCAAGTCATCCTCGACCTCGAAGAATCCAAGATCCGTGAAGTGGCCAATGCCGGCCTGGGGCGCAGCGATGTGCTGGCCTTCTGGTTCGGCGAGGGCGACGAGACCACGCCGGACTTCATCCGCCAGGCGGCGATCGATTCCCTGCAGCAGGGCGAGACCTTCTACAGCCACAACCTGGGCCTGCCCGAGCTGCGTGCGGCCCTGGCGCTGCACCTCACGCGCCTGCATGGCACCGTGGCGCCGGACCGGCTCGGTAAGGCCGTGCGCATCGACGATGCCTCGGGGCGCTACATCGAGTTCTGCAAGTCGACGGTGCCTGATCGGGTCAGCCTGCATGGCTTGAAGATCGTGCTCG
>JAYNNS010000062.1:2960-9530 GCA_038112835.1 Curvibacter sp.
CACCTCAAGCCCGTGCCGCTCCAGCCGGTGGCCGGGGCCTGGACGCTGGACCTGGAGGCCCTGCTGGCGGCCGTGACGCCGGCCACGAAGCTGCTGGTGCTCAACGCGCCGAGCAACCCCACGGGCTGGACGCTGACACGCGCCGAGCAGGAGCGCATCCTCGAACACTGCCGCCGGACCGGGACCTGGATCCTGGCCGACGAGGTGTATTCGCAGCTGTATTACGAGACGGCCCCGGACCCGGCGCCGGGCCGCCCCAAGCCGGGCGCCCCCCTCAGGGGGGAGGGGCGGAGCCCTTCGGGGGGAGCCGAGTTCGGCTGCGCGCCGAGTTTCCTGGACATCGCCTCGTCCGAAGACCGGCTCATGGTGGTGGGCAGCTTCTCCAAGGCCTTCCTGATGACGGGCTGGCGCCTGGGCTGGCTGGTATTGCCGCCGGCGGTCACGCACGACGTGGGCAAGCTCATCGAGTTCAACACCTCCTGCGCCAGCGTCTTCACCCAGCGTGCGGCCGTGGCGGCGCTGCAGCGGGCCGGCGAGATCACGCCGCGCGTGGTGGCGCATCTGAAAACCTGTCGCGACACCCTGCTGCCCCTGTTGCAGGCCGTGCCGGGGGTGGAGCTGGCCCGGCCGGCCGCCGGCATGTACGCCTTTTTCCGGCTCGCCGGCTACCCGGATGCCGTGGACACGGCCAAGCGCCTGGTGCGCGAGGCCGGCCTGGGCCTGGCGCCGGGCGAGGCCTTTGCCCCGGAATCGGCGGGCTGGCTGCGCTGGTGCTTTGCTTCCCAGGACCCGCAGCGTCTGGTGCACGGGGTGGCGCGGCTGCGGGCCTGGCTGGAGCGTGCGAAGTAAGTAGCTGCTCGCAGAGCCGGGTTTGGGCTATAATCTGCAGGTTTTGCGGCCGGAACCCGGCTCCAGAGCGCACGCCGGCAGCAGTTCCAGCCACCGGCGCAAGTTGTCAAACCTGGGACGTCCCGACCGAAAACGGTCGATGTCGTTCCGCACCACAGGAAAATGAAATGATCGCCTCCAGCGTCAAGGCCGAAGTCATCAAGGCCAATGCCCGCGCCGCCGCCGACACCGGCAGCCCCGAAGTCCAGGTCGCCCTGCTGACCGCCCGTATCAACGAGCTGACCCCCCACTTCAAGACCCACGCCAAGGACCACCACGGCCGTCGCGGCCTGCTGCGCATGGTCAGCCGCCGCCGCAAGCTGCTGGACTACCTGAAGGCCAAGGACGCCGACCGCTACATGGCCCTGATCGCCAAGCTGGGTCTGCGCAAGTAAGCGTGCACCGTACATGAATCAAGGCGCCTGAGTTAGCACGACTGGCTCAGGCGCTTTGCACTTCGGAGCAGGCAAGAACAGAGCGAAGCTGTGTCATTCCAGAGGAAATCGGGCCGATTTCCCCGATGTTCTCTGGAATGGCATCGTGTTCTGTGATGCGGGCTCCGGGCCGTAAGGGGAGGCGGCACTGTCCTCCCCGACAACGAACAGGAGTACTCCCATGAGCATGTTCAACAAAGTCAGCAAGACCTTCCAGTGGGGCCAGCACACGGTCACGATGGAAACCGGCGAAATCGCGCGTCAGTCCAGTGGCGCCGTGATGCTGGACATGGACGGCACCGTGGTGCTGGCCACCGTGGTCGCCAAGAGCGATGCCAAGGCCGGCCAGGACTTTTTCCCCCTGACCGTCGACTACATCGAGAAGAGCTATGCCGCGGGCAAGATCCCGGGCAGCTTCTTCAAGCGTGAAGGCCGTCCCAGCGAACTGGAGACCCTGACCAGCCGCCTGATCGACCGCCCGATCCGCCCGCTGTTCCCCGAAGGCTTCTTCAACGAAGTGCAGGTGGTGATCCACACCCTGTCGCTCAATCCCGAAGTCGACGCCGACATTGCCGCCATGATCGCCACCTCGGCGGCCCTGTCGGTCTCCGGCATCCCCTTCAACGGTCCCATTGGCGCCGCGCGCGTGGGTTACATCAACGGCGAATACGTCCTGAATCCGGGCCAGACCCAGCGCAAGGACAGCCAGATGGACCTGGTGGTCGCCGGCACCGAGGCCGCCGTGCTGATGGTGGAATCCGAAGCCCAGCAGCTGTCCGAGGAAATCATGCTCGGCGCCGTGGTGTTCGGCCACGAGCAGGGCAACATCGCCATCAACGCCATCCATGAGCTGGTGCGCGAGGCCGGCAAGCCGGTGTGGGACTGGAAGGCCCCGGCCAAGGACGAGGCCCTGATCGCCAAGGTCGAGGGCCTGGCCAAGGCCAAGCTCGAGGCGGCCTACCAGATCCGCAACAAGCAGGCCCGCACGCAAGCCTGCCGCGTCGCCTATGCCGACGTGATGGCCGGCCTGAAGGCCGACGGTGTGGAGTTCGACAGCGTGGCCGTCGAAGGCCTGCTGTTCGAGATCGAGGCCAAGATCGTGCGTGGCCAGATTCTGGCCGGCGAGCCGCGCATCGACGGCCGCGACACCCGCACCGTGCGTCCGATCGAGATCCGCACCAGCGTGCTGCCGCGCACCCACGGCTCCGCCCTGTTCACGCGCGGCGAGACCCAGGCCCTGGCGATCGCCACCCTGGGCACCGAGCGCGACGCGCAGCGCATCGACGCGCTGGCCGGCGAGTTCGAGGACCGCTTCATGCTGCACTACAACATGCCCCCCTTCGCCACCGGCGAGACGGGCCGCGTGGGCAGCCCCAAGCGCCGCGAGATCGGCCACGGCCGCCTGGCCAAGCGCGCGCTCGTCGCCGTGCTGCCGACCAAGGAAGAGTTCCCCTACACCATGCGCGTGGTCTCCGAGATCACCGAGTCCAACGGCTCCTCCTCGATGGCCTCCGTCTGCGGCGGCTGCCTGTCGCTGATGGACGCCGGCGTGCCGATGAAGGCCCACGTGGCCGGCATCGCCATGGGCCTGATCAAGGACGGCAACCGCTTTGCCGTGCTGACCGACATCCTGGGCGACGAGGACCACCTGGGCGACATGGACTTCAAGGTGGCCGGCACCACCAACGGCATCACCGCCCTGCAGATGGACATCAAGATCCAGGGCATCACCAAGGAGATCATGCAGGTCGCCCTGGCCCAGGCCAAGGAAGCGCGCATGCACATCCTGGGCAAGATGCAGGAAGCCGTGGGCGAGGCCAAGGCCGAGGTGTCCCAGTTCGCCCCGCGCCTGTACACCATGAAGATCAACCCCGAGAAGATCCGTGACGTGATCGGCAAGGGCGGCGCCGTGATCCGCGCGCTGACCGAAGAGACCGGCACCCAGATCGACATCGCGGAAGACGGCACCATCACCATCGCCTCCACCGACAGCGCCAAGGCCGACGAGGCCAAGCGCCGCATCGCCGAGATCACGGCCGAGGTGGAGGTGGGCAAGGTCTACGAAGGCCCGATCACCAAGATCCTGGACTTCGGCGCCCTGGTCAACCTGCTGCCCGGCAAGGACGGCCTGCTGCACATCAGCCAGATCGCCCACGAGCGCGTCGAGAAGGTCACGGACTACCTGTCCGAAGGCCAGATCGTCAAGGTCAAGGTGCTCGAGACCGACGAGAAGGGGCGCGTGAAGCTGTCCATGAAGGCGCTGCTCGAGCGTCCGGAGCAGCAGCAGGCCCCGGCCGGCGGCGAGCAGGGCTGAGGCCCGTCCAGCGCGACTGACTGTATCGGCCACCCCGCTGTCTGAGGCGGCGGGAGCCGGGTGAGAAGACCATGAAAGCCATCGAAATCACTTCCTACGGTGCGCCCGAGGTGCTGCGTCTGGGCCAGCGCCCCGACCCCGTGCCCGCAGCCGGCGAGCTGCTGATCCGCGTGGCCGCCAGCGGCATCAACCGCCCCGACGTGTTCCAGCGCCAGGGCAACTACCCGGTGCCGCCGGGTGCGTCGGACATCCCCGGCCTGGAGGTGGCGGGCGAGATCGTGGGGGGCCACCCCGCCGAACTGGCCGCGGCCGGCTTCAAGCTCGGCGACAAGGTCTGTGCCCTGGTGGCCGGCGGCGGCTATGCCGAGCTGTGCACGGCGCCCATCGCCCAGACCCTGCCGTACCCGAAGGGCTTGAGCGATATCGAAGCGGCCTCGCTGCCCGAGACCTTCTTCACCGTCTGGAGCAATGTCTTCGATCGCTGCCGCCTGCAGCCGGGCGAGACGCTGCTGATCCAGGGTGGGTCGAGTGGCATCGGCGTCACCGCCATCCAGCTGGCCAAGGCCTGGGGTGCAAAAGTGATCGTCACGGCCGGCAGCGACGACAAGTGCGCCGCCTGCGTCAAGCTCGGCGCCGACCATGCCATCAACTACAAGACGCAGGACTTCAAGGACGAGGTCAAGCGCCTGACGGATGGCAGGGGCGTGGATGTGATCCTCGACATGGTGGGCGGCGACTACGTCGCGCGCGAGGTCGAGAGCCTGGCCGAGGACGGCCGCATCGTCATCATCGCCGTGCAGGGTGGTACCAAGAGCAATTTCAACGCCGGTCTGGTGCTGCGCAAGCGCCTGACCATCACCGGCTCCACGCTGCGCCCGCGCCCGGTGGCCTTCAAGGCCGCCATCGCCCAGGCTTGTCTGAAGCACGCCTGGCCGCTGATCGAGGCCGGCAAGATCAAGCCCGTGATCCACAGCACCTGGCAGGCCGTGGACGCCTCCGAGCCCACGGGCAGTGGCGCGGCCAAGGCGCACGCGCTGATGGAATCGAACCAGCACATCGGCAAGATCGTGCTGACCTGGGGGTGAACACATGACGCGCAAGCTGATTGCCGGTAACTGGAAGATGAACGGCAGCCTGGCGGCCAACCAGGCGCTGCTCAAGGGGCTCCTCTCCGGTCTCAAGGATCCGGGCTGTGATGTCGCGGTCTGCGTGCCTGCGCCCTATCTGGCCCAGTGCCAGGCCCTGCTGGCCACGAGTCCGGTGGAGCTGGGTGCACAGGACGTGTCTGCGCACGAGCTCGGCGCCTACACCGGCGAGGTGTCGGTGGCCATGCTCAAGGATTTCGGCGTGCGCTACGCCATCGTCGGCCATTCGGAGCGTCGCCAGTACCATGGCGAGACCGATGCCGCCGTGGCCGCCAAGGCCCAGCGCGTGCTGGCCAACGGTGTGACGCCCATCGTCTGCGTGGGCGAGACCCTGGCCGAGCGTGAAGCCGGCAAGACGGAAGAAGTGGTCAAGCGCCAGCTGGCGGCCGTGATCCACCTCAACGGACACTGCATCAGCGAAATCGTCGTGGCCTACGAGCCGGTCTGGGCCATCGGCACCGGCAAGACGGCCACGCCCGAGCAGGCGCAGGCGGTGCATGCGGTGCTGCGCGCCCAGCTCAAGGCGGCCACGCCTCATCCCGAGCGCGTCAAGATCCTCTACGGCGGCAGCATGAACGCGGCCAATGCGGCGCAGCTGCTGGCCCAGCCCGACATCGATGGCGGCCTGATCGGGGGCGCCTCGCTCAAGGCCCCGGACTTCCTGACCATCATCGCCGCGGCAGCCTGAGACGGCGCCCAGAATGCTACGAATTTAGGAGTGAACATGAGTTTCGTCGTATCCATCCTCATCACGGTGCAGATCCTCTCGGCCGTGACCATGATCGGCCTGGTGCTGGTCCAGCACGGCAAGGGCGCCGACATGGGCGCGGCCTTCGGCAGCGGCGCTTCGGGCAGCCTCTTCGGCGCCACCGGCAGCGCCAATTTCCTCTCGCGCACCACGGCCGTGCTGGCCACGGTGTTTTTCGTCTGCACGCTGGCGCTGGCCTACTTCGGCAACGCCAAGCCCGCGAGCTCGGGCAGCGTGCTGGAGAACCCCGCGGTGACCGCGCCGGCCGTGCCTGAAACCGCATCCCAGATCCCGGGAGCCACCCCCGGCGCGGTCGCACCGGCTTCCGAACCCGCGGCACCCGCCGCACCGGGTCCGGCGCAGATCCCGGCGCGATGACCTGAGTCAAGATTTTCCGAATTTCTCCTCGGGGAGCGAGAGTAATTCGGGGTAAACTCTGAGGCTGTCGGTTGAGCTCCAACCTCATGCAATACCGGCAATCAGAGACCAGCCGTCGTGGTGAAATTGGTAGACACGCTATCTTGAGGGGGTAGTGGCGAAAGCTGTGCGAGTTCGAGTCTCGCCGACGGCACCAGACAACGACCGGTCGGGCAGGGCCCGGCCGGTTTCAACGGTGATCAGCATTTCAAGATGAACCTCGATCAGTACCTCCCCGTCCTCCTGTTCATCTTGGTCGGCCTCGCGGTGGGCGTGCTCCCGCAGGTCCTCGGCTACATCCTCGGGCCCAACCGTCCCGACGCAGCCAAGAACTCCCCTTACGAGTGCGGCTTCGAGGCCTTCGAGGACGCGCGCATGAAGTTCGACGTGCGCTACTACCTCGTCGCCATTCTCTTCATCCTGTTCGACCTGGAGATCGCCTTCCTCTTCCCCTGGGCCGTGGTGCTCAAGGACGTGGGGGCGGTCGGCTTCTGGGCGGCCATGGTGTTCATCGCCATCCTCGTCGTGGGCTTTGTCTACGAGTGGAAAAAGGGCGCCCTCGACTGGGAATGAACTGATTTACCGACAAGGATCGCTGCCATGATTGAAGGCGTGATGAAAGAG
>JAYNNS010000062.1:9540-11884 GCA_038112835.1 Curvibacter sp.
CTTTGTCACCACCAGCTACGACACGGTGGTGAACTGGGCCAAGACCGGATCGCTGTGGCCCATGACCTTCGGTCTGGCCTGCTGCGCGGTGGAGATGATGCATGCGGCCGCGGCGCGCTACGACATCGCCCGCTTCGGCTCCGAGGTGTTCCGTGCCAGCCCGCGCCAGTCCGACCTGATGATCGTGGCCGGCACGCTGTGCAACAAGATGGCGCCCGCCCTGCGCAAGGTCTACGACCAGATGAGTGAACCGCGCTGGGTCATCTCCATGGGCTCCTGCGCCAACGGCGGCGGCTACTACCACTACAGCTATTCCGTGGTGCGTGGCTGTGATCGCATCGTGCCGGTCGACGTCTACGTGCCGGGCTGCCCGCCCACGGCCGAGGCGCTGATCTACGGCATCATCCAGCTGCAACAGAAGGTCCGCCGCACGCAGACCATCGCGCGCGTCTGACCAGGGGTTGCCGATGACTGCCGTTGCCGTGAACCCCGAAGTCCTGAAAGACACCGTCGCCGCCGCCCTGGGCGCCAAGGCCCGCCGCGTCGAGCTCAAGCTGGGCGAGCTGACTGTCGAGGTCGCCGCCCAGGACTACCGTGCCGCCGCCCAGATCCTGCGCGATGCGCCGGGTTGCCGCTTCGAGCAGCTGATCGACCTCTGCGGCGTCGACTATTCCGCCTGGGGCGACGGGGCCTGGGAAGGCCCGCGCTACGCCGTGGTCTCGCACCTGCTGTCCGTCAGCCTGAACCAGCGCCTGCGCCTGCGGGTCTACGCTCCCGAGGACGACTTTCCCGTCGTCGACTCCCTGACCGACGTCTGGCGCGCCGCCAACTGGTACGAGCGCGAGGCCTTCGACCTCTACGGCATCGTCTTCGAGGGTCACGACGACCTGCGCCGCATCCTGACCGACTATGGCTTCATCGGCCACCCCTTCCGCAAGGATTTCCCGCTGTCGGGCCATGTGGAGATGCGCTACGACGCCGAGCTCAGGCGCGTGGTCTACCAGCCGGTGACCATCGAGCCGCGCGAGATCACGCCCCGCATCATCCGTGAAGACAACTACGGTGGCCTGAAGTAAAGCGAGACGGCATATGGCAGAAATCAAGAACTACACGCTGAACTTCGGCCCCCAGCACCCGGCCGCGCACGGTGTGCTGCGCCTGGTGCTCGAGCTCGACGGCGAGGTCGTGCAGCGCGCCGATCCGCACATCGGTCTGCTGCACCGTGCTACCGAGAAGCTGGCCGAGAGCAAGACCTACATCCAGTCGCTGCCCTACATGGACCGCCTGGACTACGTCTCGATGATGTGCAACGAGCAGGCCTACTGCCTGGCCATCGAGAAGATGCTGGGCCTGGAGGTGCCGCTGCGCGCCCAGTACATCCGCACCCTGTTCGGCGAGATCACGCGCCTGCTCAACCACCTGATGTGGCTGGGCTCGCACGGCAACGACTGCGGCAGCTCGACCATCCTGATCTACACCTTCCGTGAGCGCGAGGACCTGTTCGACATGTACGAGGCGGTGTCGGGCGCGCGCATGCACGCGGCCTACTTCCGTCCGGGCGGCGTCTACCGCGACCTGCCGGACACCATGCCGCAGCACCAGCCCAACAAGATTCGCGGCACGCGTTCGCTGGCCGAGCTCAACGCCAACCGCCAGGGCTCGCTGCTGGACTTCATCGACGACTTTTGCGCCCGCTTCCCCAAGTGCGTGGACGAGTACGAGACCCTGCTGACCGACAACCGGATCTGGAAGCAGCGCACCGTGGGCATCGGCGTCGTGACCGCCGAGCGTGCGCTCAACCTGGGCATGACCGGCCCCATGCTGCGCGGCTCGGGCGTGGCCTGGGACCTGCGCAAGACCCAGCCCTACGACGCCTACGACCGCGTGGACTTCGACATCCCCGTGGGCAAGACCGGCGACAGCTACGACCGCTACCTCGTGCGCGTGCAGGAGATGCGCGAGTCCAACCGCATCATCAAGCAATGCGTGGACTGGCTGCGCGCCAACCCCGGCCCCGTGATCACCGACAACCACAAGGTGGCGCCGCCCGCGCGCGAGGCCATGAAGTCCAACATGGAAGAGCTGATCCACCATTTCAAGCTCTTCACCGAAGGCTTCCGTGTGCCGGCCGGCGAGGCCTATGCCGCCGTCGAGCACCCCAAGGGCGAGTTCGGCATCTACATGGTGAGCGACGGCGCCAACAAGCCCTACCGCCTCAAGATCCGCGCCCCGGGCTTCGCCCACCTGGCTACGCTGGATGAGCTGGCGCGCGGCCACATGCTGGCCGATGCCGTGGCCATCATCGGCACCCTGGATATCGTGTTTGGAGAGATTGACCGATGAT
>JAYNNS010000063.1:0-4282 GCA_038112835.1 Curvibacter sp.
CCGCTGCACCCGCAGAATCCCCCGCTCCTCCATCCCCTTGAGGATCTCGTTCGTCGTCTGCCGCGAGATGCCGATCATCAGCGCCAGCTCCTGCTGGGTCACGGCCAGCACACGCCGCGTGCCGCTCTTGCCACCCTGCACACCATAACCCTCGGCCATGACCACCAGGCGGCGGGCCAGGCGCAGCGGGGCGCTGAGCACCGTCTGTTCCTCCATGGTCTGGAAGGCCAGGCGCAGCTTGTCGGCCATGAGCACGGCCAGGTCGCGCCAGTGCTGCGGGTGCTCGTGCAGCCAGGCCCGCAGCTCGGCCTGGGGCACCTGGAGCAGCGTGGTGGGCTCGGCGGCGTGGGCGTGGTGGGTTCGGGTGGCGCCGTCGAAGACGGTGATTTCGCCGAACCACTGCGGCGGCGGCAGCAGCACGAGCAGGGCCTCGCGCGCATCGTCACCGCGGCCGCTCTGGCCCGAGATGCGGATGGAGCCGGCCACCACGGCGTAGAGCCCGCAGGGCGGGCTGTCGCGCAGAAAAAGCACCTCGCCGCTGGCCAGTTGCCGGACCTTGGCCATGCGCAGCAGGGCCTGCGCGAAGTCTTGGGGCAGCTGGGCAAACCAGCGGCCGCTGCGTAGCAAAGGCAGGTAGTGGTGCGGCTCGTTCATGCGGGGGTGGACTCGGGGTTTATCCGGGGGTGTGCGCTTGTGTCGGGTACCTGACAGACTGCAGGCGAGGGTAGGCAGATCATGGACGCCTGTCAATGTCCAGGACACCGACCAGGAGACGACCATGAAAACACTGACCGACCATCTGACCCAGTACGCGGCCTACCACCTGGACCACCGCAATGTGGCCACACATTTCGTGGGCATCCCCATGATCGTGCTGGCCGTGACCACGCTGCTGTCGCGCCCGGCGCTGGACGTGGGCGGCCTGCCGCTGACGCCGGCGCTGGTGGTGGCCGCGCTGTCGTCTCTTTTCTACCTGCGCCTGGACCTGCGTTTCGGCCTGGCCATGGTGGCCCAGCTCGCCCTGAGCCTGTGGGTCAGCCTGTGGATCGCGGCGCAGAGCACGGGCGTGTGGCTCAGCTGGGGCATCGGCCTCTTCGTGGTGGGCTGGATCATCCAGTTCATCGGCCACTACTGGGAGGGCCGCAAGCCGGCCTTCGTGGACGACCTCGTGGGCCTGCTGGTGGGCCCGCTCTTCCTCACGGCCGAGGTGGCCTTTGCGCTGAAGATGCGCCAGGACGTGCACGCCGAAATCCAGCGCCGCCTGGGTGAGGGCGCGCACGGCGCGCGTCGCGTGGCGGCGGCATGAATTTCACCGCGATATTGCCCCAGCTGCTGCTGGGCGCGCTGGCCCTGGTGATGTTCGGCCTGGGCCTGTCGTTGAGCGTGGGCGACTTTGCGCGCCTGCGCCATCACCCCAAGGCCGTCGTGCTGGCCCTGGCCCTCCAGATGCTGCTGCTGCCGGCCGTGGCCTGGGCGCTGGTGGTGCTGCTGAAGGTGGAGCCCGTCTACGCCGTGGGCCTGCTGCTGCTGGCGGCCTCGCCCGGCGGGGTGTCGGCCAATCTCTTCAGCCACCTCTTCGGCGGCAACGTGGCAATGAACATCTCGCTCACGGCCATCAACACGCTGCTGTCCATCGTGAGTCTGCCGCTGATCACCAACTGGGCCATCGCCACCTTTGTGCAGAGCGGACAGATCGTGCCCCTGCAGTTCGGCAAGGTCTTCGAGGTGGTGGGCGTGATCCTGGTGCCGGTGCTGATCGGCATGGCGGTGCGCAGCAAGCGCCCGGGCTTCGCCGCCCGCATGGAAAAGCCCATGAAGGCGCTGAGCATGCTCGTGCTGGCGGCCTTTGCGCTGATCGCCATCGTCAAGGAATGGACGGCGCTGAACCAGAGCTTCGCCAGCCTGGGGCCGGTGGTGCTGGCCTTCAACCTGCTGAGCCTGCTGGCAGGCTATTACCTCTCGCGCTGGGGCGGACTGGAGCAGGCCATGGCCACGGCGGTGAGCTTCGAGATCGGCATCCACAACTCCACGCTGGCGATCTTCGTGGCGCTGTCGGTGCTGGGCAACTTCCAGCTCGCGTTGCCCGCGGCCATCTACTCGGTCAGCATGTATGTGACGGCGGCGCTGTTCGGTGTGCTGGTGCTGCGACGTCGGCAGGGCGGGGCGGTGGCAGCCTGAGCACTGGCCACGGCAATGAAAAAGGCCCTCTCGCGAGGGCCTTTTCTTGTAGCGAACGGAGCCGCAGGCGATCAGCCGCCCTTCTTGGAGCGCTTGCCCGGGTTCTTCTTGCTGCGGGTGGCGACGCCACGCTCCAGGCTCACGCGCTGGCCACGGCCCGGGGTGGGCAGGGTCACGCCGTTGGGCGTCTGGGGACGGGGCGTAGCGCGGCGGTCGGCTTCGGTAACGATCTTGTTGCCCATGGGGGGCTCCTTCTAGCGAACAAAGAAACCGCAATGTTAGCCCATCTGCGGCGGCGGCTGCCTGGGTGACAGCCCGGCCGCGGGGCCCCGCCTATGATGGCCGCACCCCGTGTCCGCTCCCGAAAGCCGCCCATGACGAACCCTGTGCCCTATCCCCATCTGCTGGCCCCGCTGGACCTGGGCTTCACCCAGCTCAAGAACCGCGTGCTCATGGGCTCCATGCACACGGGCCTGGAGGACGGGCGCGACCTCGGCAAGCTGGCGGCGTACTTCCGCGAGCGGGCCGAGGGCGGGGTGGGGCTGATGGTGACGGGCGGCTTCGCACCCAATCTCGCGGGCTGGGCCAAGCCTTTTGCGGGCACGCTGTCCACCTCGGGCGCGGCGCGGCGGCACCAGGTGGTGACGCAGGCCGTGCACGCGGCCGGCGGCAAGATTGCGCTGCAGATCCTGCACACGGGGCGCTATGCCTACCACCCGCTGGCGGTGGCGCCCTCGGCCATCAAGTCGCCGATCTCGCCCTTCAAGCCTTTCGAGCTGTCGGCGCGTGGCGTGGAGCGTCAGATCCGCGCCTTCGTCAACTGCGCGCGCAAGGCGCGCGAGGCTGGCTACGACGGTGTGGAGATCATGGGCAGCGAGGGGTATTTCATCAACCAGTTCCTCGCCAGGCACACCAACCACCGCGACGACGCCTGGGGTGGCGACTACAGCCAGCGCATGCGCCTGCCGCTGGAGATCGTGGCGCGCACGCGCGAGGCGGTGGGGCCGGACTTCATCCTGATCTACCGGCTCTCCATGATCGACCTCGTGCCCGGCGGCAGTTCCTGGGACGAGATCGTCACGCTGGGCAAGGCCGTGGCGCAGGGCGGCGCGAGCCTCATCAACACCGGCATCGGCTGGCACGAAGCCCGTGTGCCGACGATAGCCACCAGCGTGCCGCGCGCGGCCTTCGCCTGGGTGACGCAGAAGATGAAAGCCGAGTTCGCGGCCGCGGGCCTCACCACGCCGCTGGTCACCTCCAACCGCATCAACACGCCCGAGGTGGCCGAGCAGATCCTGGCCGAAGGGCAGGCCGACATGGTGTCCATGGCGCGCCCGCTGCTGGCCGACGCGCATTTCGTCAACAAGGCCGCGCAGGGCCGGGCGGACGAGATCAACACCTGCATCGCCTGCAACCAGGCCTGCCTGGACCACATCTTCGTCAACAAGCTCACGAGCTGCCTCGTGAACCCGCGCGCCTGCCACGAGACCGAGCTGGTCTATCGGCCCGCGGTGCAGCGCAAGCGCATCGCCGTGGTGGGCGCCGGGCCGGCCGGCGTGACCGCGGCCACGGTGGCGGCCGAACGCGGGCACGAGGTGCATCTCTTTGACGCGGCGGGCGAGATCGGCGGCCAGCTCAACATGGCCAAGGTCATTCCGGGCAAGGAGGAGTTCCACGAGATGCTGCGCTACCTGAAGCGCCGCGTGCAGACCACGGGCGTGCAGCTGCGCCTGGACACCGCGGTGCAGGCGGCGGACCTGCAGGGCTATGACGAGGTGATCGTGGCCACGGGGGTGTCGCCGCGCGACCCGCAGATTCCCGGCCAGGACCATCCCCGGGTGCTGAGCTACATCGACGTGCTGCGCCACGGCCAGCCGGTGGGGCAGAAGGTGGCCATCATCGGCGCGGGGGGGATCGGCTTCGATGTGGCGGAGTTCCTCGTGGCCGGTGGGCATTCGACCACGCTGGACCTGCCGGCCTGGCAGGCCGAGTGGGGCGTGACCGACCCGGCGCTGGCGCCCGGCGGCCTGCGCCCCGACGAGTGCGTGGGCGTCCGGCCCGGCGAGCTCGGGCTCGACGAGGTCGATTTCTTCACCGGTGCGGC
>JAYNNS010000063.1:4292-5260 GCA_038112835.1 Curvibacter sp.
CGAGGTGACGCTGCTGCAGCGCAAGCCCGGCAAGCTCGGCGAGGGCCTGGGCAAGACCACGGGCTGGATCCACCGCGCCGCGCTCAAGATGAAGCGCGTGCGCATGATCGGCGGCGTGAACTACGAGCGCATCGGGGCCTACACCGAAGGGAACACGCAGGGCTGGGGCCTGCTCGTCAGCCACGGCGAGAAGCGCGAGAACCCCACGTGGATGGCCTGTGACACCGTGGTGCTGTGCGCGGGCCAGCTGCCGCTGCGCACGCTGGCGGACGATCTGCGGGCCCGGGGCCAAAAGCCGCACCTGATCGGCGGTGCGCTGGAGGCCGGCGAACTGGACGCCAAGCGCGCCATCGACCAGGCGGCGCGGCTGGCGGCACGGCTCTGTCGTCGCCGACCATCTTCGGACGGGAACCGCTGAAGGGCAGGGCTTCGCTGGCGAAGCTCACGAAGTCCGCGATCTGGCGCAGGTACTGGCCCAGGGCGCGGCCGAAACGCTGCAGGCGTTCGTTGGGGCCGTCGCTGACCACGGCGAAGAGCAGCTGCACCAGGGCCAGTGTGCCGATCAGGGTGACGGCGATGTGGAAGGCCAGACCCATGAGCAGCATGAGCAGCACGCGGACCCAGAGGCTGCGTTTTTCGGTGGTGGTCGTGAGATCGTTCATGGTGTCTTCTCCGGGGCTCTTCAGGGCGAGCGGTGCAGGCGTGGGGCGGCCAGCAGGGCCATGTTTTCCTCGATGGCGATGTCCAGCTCGCGCCAGCGACCCTGGAGCTGGGCCTTCTCGATGGCGGCCTGCAGCTGGCGCAGCTCTTTCACGCTCGGGGCGACCTTGATCTGCGCGATGGCCGCCGCCGTGTTGCCGGTCTTGATGACGGCCAGCATCTTGGCCGGCCATTCGCTCTGTTTTGCCATGGTGCGTCTTGCGGTGTTCGAGCCCGGACTTTACACAAGTTAAGCTTGTGCCCTGATC
>JAYNNS010000063.1:5270-8246 GCA_038112835.1 Curvibacter sp.
TCGCCAGCGCGCCGAGTTTCAAGACGCCAGTGGACACCCAGGGCGCATCGCCTTCGATCCCCTGCGGGCGCGTGAACGCGGCGTAACCAAGCTCCGTCGAGTCCGCCGAAATAGAAAAGAACAAATCCGCCGGCGGAACGCCCTTGCCGTATGCTGGCGGCATGAGCTACACGGTCAAACTTTACGACGCCGAAGGCGTGAGCGAAGCCCAGCAGCGTGCGGCGCAAAAGCGCTTCCGGCAGGCGCTGGAGCAGACCCTGGGTGACGCGGCCCTGGTGTGGCCGGTCTACCAGGCCTACCGGCGCATCGCCGCGGCCTATGGCGAGCCGCCGAACCTGGAGGCCCTGACGGACGCCGAGCGCGAGATCGCCGCGCAGTGGCAGGCGGCCGAGAGCGCGGCCATCACGGCCGTCTACGGCCCGCTGCGCGGCATGGGCGATGGCGACTACGAGCTCAGGCCCGCGGAGGACGCCGCGTGACGCAGGCCGTGCCGCGGCGCGTGCTGCCGCTGATCGTGTTCTCGCAGTTCGCGGGCACCTCGCTCTGGTTCGCCGTGAACGCCGTCATGCCCGATCTGCAGCAGGCCTGGGGCCTGCCGGCCACGGCCGTGGGCACGCTGACCTCGGCCGTGCAGCTGGGCTTTGTGGCGGGCACGCTGGTGTTTGCGCTGCTGATGATCGCGGACCGGTTTTCGCCCGCGCGGGTCTTCATGGCCTGTGCGCTGCTGGGCGCGCTGGCCAACGCGGCCACGCTCTGGGTCGGCGGCAGTTACGGCCTGCTGCTGGGCCTGCGTTTCGCGGTGGGTTTCCTGCTGGCCGGCATCTACCCCGTGGGCATGAAGATCGCGGCCAGCTGGTACCGCCAGGGCCTGGGCGCGGCCATGGGCGTGCTGATCGGCGCGCTGGTGCTGGGTACCGCGCTGCCGCACGGCCTGCGTGCGCTGGTGGGGGAAGGCGGCGGCAGCCTGCTGCCTTCGTGGCAGGCCGTGGTGCTGGGGGTCTCGTTGCTGGCCGCGGCCGGTGGCCTGCTGACGGGGCTCTTCGTGCCCGAGAGCCCCTGGCTGCAGCGCGGCGCGCGCATCACGCCGGCCGCACTGCGCCTGATCTGGAGCGACCGCAAGCTGCGCGCCTCGGTCTTCGGCTACTTCGGCCACATGTGGGAGCTCTACACCTACTTCGTGCTGGTGCCCATCATCGTGGGCCTGCGCTGGGCCGGCGCGGCGCAGAGCGCGGCGTCCTTCTTCATTATCGGCGCGGGGTTTCTGGGCTGCGTGGGTGGTGGCCTGCTGGTGCGGCGCTGGGGCAGTGCGCGTGTGGCCCAGCGCCAGCTGGCGACCAGCGCGGCCTGCTGCCTGCTGGCGCCGCTGATGCTGCAGGCGCCCGATGCGCTCTTCCTGGCCTGGCTGCTGCTCTGGGGCCTGACGGTCTCGGGGGATTCGCCGCAGTTCTCCACGCTGACCGCGCAGAACGCGCCGCCGGCGGTGGTGGGCAGCGTGCTGACCTTCGTCAACTGCCTGGGCTTCGCGATCTCGGTGCTGAGCATCGAGCTCTTCGTGGCCGCGCTGCCGCATGTGCCGCTGGCCCTGCTGCTGCCGCTGCTGGGCCGGGGGCCGCGCGCGGGCCTGTGGATGTTCCGGCCGCTGAGCCGTGTGCCCTATTCGGCGCCGCGCCCCTGAGGCGTGGCCAGCCCGAGCGCGTGGAAGACGCGGATGGCGGCCCAGGCGTCGTTGGCGGCGTAGATCAGCTGGGCTTCGCTCAGGCGCGGCGCGGACCAGTTGGAGGTGGCAGCCTTCTTGGACTTGAGGAAGCGCCGCTGGAACAGCACGGCTACGGCAGCCTTGACGCCCATCTCGCGGCGGTAGCCGCGTTCTCGGAAGACCTGGTTGAGCTCCAGCACGCCGGCAGGCTCGCGCCCGAGCTTGGTCGTGATGCGCTTGCGGTCGTCGCCCAGACCGAAGCCGGCCTTGGTCACGGTGGCCTGCGCCAGCAGTTCGGCCACGGGGCCGCGGCAGGCCGGCTCGTGCAGCTGGAAGATCCAGGCCTGCTCGGGCGTGGCCAGCTGCACGATGTGCGGGCCGTCCGACACCTCGCCCACGCGGAAGGTGGGCCGCGATTCGGTGTCGAAGCCCAGGCAGGGCTCGGCCGCCAGTGCGGCGCAGGCCGCCTCGGCCTCGCGCGGGCTGGCGATCAGGCGGATGCGCTCCAGGCCCAGGCGTTCGAAGGTGTCCAGCGCGTCGATGTCTTCCTGGCTGGGGATGGGCGGATGGTGGTGCATGGGCGGGTCGTGTTGAGGCCGAGAGTATGACAAACCCTTTAGGATGGCGGCCTCAAGCTTGTGATGATGTCATCCCGGATGTCGAACCTGGTCTATTCCACCGAAGGCGGGCGCATGTGCCCGCAATGCCGCCAACCCCAGTCCCAGTGCGCCTGCCGGGCGCAGGCTGCCGCACGCGTGCTGGGCGACGGCAAGGTGCGCGTGACGCGCGAGACCTCGGGCCGCGGCGGCAAGGCCGTGACCGTGGTGCGGGGCCTGCCGCTGGATGCGGCCGCCCTGCTGGCCCTGGGCAAGCAGCTCAAGGCCGCCTGTGGCACGGGCGGCACCGTCAAGGACGGCGTGGTGGAGGTGCAGGGCGATCATGTGGAGAAAGTGCTGGCCTGGCTCAACGCCAGGGGCCATGCAGCGAAGCGGGCGGGCGGCTGATGCTGGACAGCGCGCAGCTGCAGCGTCTGCTGACGACCGAGATGCCCTATGGCAAGTACAAGGGCACGCTGCTTGCCGATCTGCCCGGGAACTACCTCAACTGGTTCGCGCGCGAGGGCTTTCCCCAGGGGGATCTGGGCCGCCTGCTGGCGCTGATGCACGAGATCGACCACAACGGCCTCAACGCCCTGCTGGAGCCGCTGCGCCAGGGCCGACGCTGACCGGCTTCGCTCTGCCTGAGGCGATTTGCCACGCGGCCAACCGGGCTGAATCTTC
>JAYNNS010000063.1:8256-11650 GCA_038112835.1 Curvibacter sp.
GGCTCAAGGGCCTGCTGGAGCCGCTGCGCCGTTCCCTGCGCTAGGCTTTCTTCCTCGCCACCGGCACCTGGCCGGGGAAATGCGTCTGCCGGTGCGCGCGCGGGCGGTAGAGCTGGGCCTGCTGTTCGTAGCCCAGCTTGGTCTTCAGCACGCTGTTGCACTGCTCGACGATGGCCTCCAGCGTCTTGCGCCCGCTGCTGGCGCGCAGCTGCTGGATCAGCATGAAGGTCAGCGCACCGTAGGGCACGGAGCCGTGGGTGTACTCGTAGGCGTACTGGTCTTCGCGGCAGGCCGCAAGGATGACCGGGTTGTAGGGGCCGTGGTGGCCCAGGCGGCGTGTGGCGGCCTGGAAGGCCGCGGGGGTCTCGCTCCAGCGGCTCACGGCGCGGCCCAGCTTCTGTGTGGCGCCGTCACCCAGGTAGCGCTGCACCTGCTCGGCCGGGGCCTTGCCCAGGCGACGGCGCAGGTCCAGGCTCTTGCGCGGGAACCACATCTGCCGGCCGGCGTCCCAGGCGATGGCGCGGTGGCGCACGTCGTCGGGCGGATTGATGCCGCGCACGGCCACACCACCGGCGCGTGCGATGCCGCCCGAGTGGCAGCAGTCGAGGATGATGGAGAAACGCGCCTCGTAGGGCAGGTTGGCATAGAGCTGGCTCAGCATGTCGTCGGTGATGCCGGTGTTGCCGCTCCAGTCGAAATCCCAGGTGACCAGGGTTTCGTCCTTGTGGTCGGGCTCGCCGTCGGCGTCGAGCGCGGCGACCTGGGCACCGTGGCCCGAGTAGAAAAGTACGCGTTCGTCGCCGGCGCGCACGTCCTCCAGCAGCCAGCGCAGCCGCTCCTGCACGCCGCGCGTGGTGGCGCGCGCGTCGAGCACGACGCGGATCTCCTCGGGCTGGTAGCCACGTTCCTGCAGCATGGCACTCATCTGGAACACGTCGTTGACGCAGCCGTGGAGCCGGTTCTCGGGCTGGGGATAGTCGTTGATGCCAATCAGCAGGGCGCGGCGCGCGCGCGGATGGCGGCGCTGGATCGTGGGAGCCTTGAACCAGGAGGCGGCGACGGCCGGGCCGGGTTTCGCTTGGGTGGCGGGTGCTGCGCTGCGCGGCAGCGCCGTGGCCAGGCCGGCCCAGACGTTGGCGGTCGTGACCTCGTGCGCCAGGTATTTCTCGGCGCTGTGGTCCAGCGGGCCTGATTCGTCGAAATGCGTGTCGAGCTGGGTGAAGGGCGCCTCGGGGAAGTCGAGCTCGCAGGTCAGCACGGCGTCTTCGGGGTTGTAGAGGTGGTACCAGTGACGCGCGGTGGCGATGGGACGCAGGTAGCCGCCGAAGGTGTCGGCCAGGGCCGGGTGGCCGATCTGCGAGCCCAGGGTGAGGAAGACGCGGTCCTGCGCCAGGGCCTGCTCGCCGGCCAGGGTGTCGTAGCTGATCAGCGAGCCCAGGCTGTGGGCGCAGATCAGGTGCGGGTCGGTCTCGCGGATGCGGCGGGCCAGGTCCTGGCGCAGCTGCTCGCGCAGCGCGGGCAGGGCGGTCCATTTGGCGACCATGCCGATGGTGTTGTCCACCAGCGTGCCCAGGCCTTTCTCGGCGCCGCGGCCCAGGCCGAGGCGGTGGGTCCAGTAGCTGTTCCACAGGCGCTTGACGGCCGTGGCATAGAGGCGGGCCTCGGGGGTGACGGCCTCGAAGCGCGCGTTGTAGCGCAGCTCGTGGAACGCCAGGGCCTCGGCGGCCACGCCGGCGCGCGTGGCCGAGGCGCGGATGGCCTGCTGCCAGGTGGCCAGCCAATCACCGTTCTCGTTGGTGTTGACGCCGTGGATGCACAGGATGCGGATGCCCATGATGTCCCCCTGAGGTGATGGCTGCGCCTTTATAGACCCGATGCGCGCGCTTGTCTTCCCCGGTTTGTGGGAGGGGCCATAATCGATGGCAGTCCTTCACCCTGTAGTGCCATGGCCGTCTTCGTCGAATCCGCCACCGTCACCCACGGCATCCAGCTGGCCGTGGCTCCCGTGTTCCTGCTGACCGCCGTCTCCGGGATGATCGGCGCCGTGGCCGGCCGGCTCTCGCGCATCATCGACCGCGGTCGCGTGCTGGAGGAAAAACTGCGCCTGGATGCCGAGCCTGTGCTCGCGCCGCAGTGGAACGCCGAGCTGGCCATGCTGCGCACGCGTGGCCGCCTGGCCAACAGCACCATCGGCCTGCTCACGCTGTGTGCCTTCATGATCGGCCTGACCATCGTGATCCTCTTCCTGGGCGAGACCACGGCGCTGCGCGTGGACCGCTATGCGATCTACGCCTTCCTGGCCGGCGTGAGCTGCTTCATGGCGGCGCTGTGCTGCTTCTTCGCCGAAACCCTGCTGGCCACGCGCGTGCTCAAGTTCGGGCAGGCCGGGGAATGAGCCCGCGCGGGCTCAGCGCTTGAGCAGGTTCCGCAGCTTGTCGCCGGCCTTGTCCTTGAGCTGTTCCTTGGCCGCTTCCTTCTGGGTGCCCAGCTTTTCCTTGGCGGCGTCGAGCTTCTGCTGGGTCTCCTGCTGGAGCTCGGTCTTGCGCTGGCCGGCGATGCTGCCGAAGTCGATCTTCCATTTCAGCGCCGTGTAGGGGCCGCTCAGGCGCACGGGCAGGGTCAGGCCGCGCAGCTGGTCCAGCTCGGGGCCGCCCTGGCCCTGCAGCGTGGGTACCACGGTGGCCTTGACGGTGTAGTCCAGCCGGTCTTCGGCGATGAAGACCGTGCCGGCACCGCCCAGGCGCAGCAGCGGGGTCTTGGCCGAGAGGTCGTCGTTGCGGGCCACGCCGTCGGTGATTCTGAGGCTGGCGCTGAATTCGGTGAAGTCGGTCTTCTGCTGGCCCGAGGCCTGACCTTCGGGGCTGCCGCCGCCCAGCCTGGCCTTGGCCTGGCGCAGGGCGTTCGCAATGTCCACGCCCCTGAGGGCGCCGTCGGTGAGCTGTACCCCGACCGTGCCGTTGAGCTTGCGCTTGAACTGGCTCACGGTGTTGCCGCCGGTGGAGAGGTCCAGCGCCACATTGCCGCGGCCTTCGAGCGGCTGCTGGTCGAGCGCGTCCTTCATCAGCGGGCCGATCTGGATGCCGCGCAAGTCGAGCTTGGCGGCCAGGCGCTGGGCGCCCGCGGCGTCGGCCGACAGCGTGCCGTTGACGCCGCCGCCGTAGAGCGAGGCCGTGACGGGGTTGAGCTCGGCGCGGCCGTTCTGGGCCTTGAGCTGCACGCGCAGGCCGCTGGTCTGGAGGTTCATGATCTTGAGCGTGGCCACCTTGAGCGCACCGCGCACATCCAGGCCCTTGAGCGCGGCGAGGTCGATCACGGGCTCGGGGCCGGGCGTGGCCGGTGCGCCGGCTGCGGGGGCTGCCGCCGGGCTCTGGGGCAGGTAGCGGTCGGCATCGAG